>DATGEF010000025.1:0-3728 GCA_035310405.1 Chloroflexia bacterium
GGCTCGCGGCTATGGCGCAGGGCCTCCCGCGCGAAGCGGGCCTGCGCGGCCAGGATCCGCCCGGCGTTGCGGCGCAGGACGGGGCCGGGCACCATCTTGGCCAGCAAATAGAGGAAATTGCGCCCGCAGTAATACGAGGCCAGCACGCCGCCGCCGCTGGCGCTCAGCATATGGCGGACCCGGGCCGTGGGCACATACACGCAGCGGTAGCCCTGCAGCCGGGCGCGCAGATTCAGGTCGACATCCTCGCAGTACATCGTCAGCGCCTGATCGAAGACGGGCGGCAGGGACGCGGTGGGGGCCGGGTCGCCGCCGGCCAGGGCGGCCAGCATCGCGCGGCGGTAGAGGGCCGCGCCACCGCAGGCGCCGAAGACCTCCTCCTCCCGGTCATACTGCCCCTGATCGCGCTGCCAGACGCCCCGGCTGCCCGGCACGCCGTCGGCGCCGTAGTAGTCCCCCGCCGAGTGCAGGCGGCCGGGGTCGTCGAACAGCACCAGCTTGGCGGCGGCGAAATCGGCCCAGGGGTGGCGATCGAGCGCGGCGACCAGCGCGGCCAGCCAGCCGGGGTCGGCGGCCGTATCGTTATTCAGCAGGGCGAGCAGGGCGCCGCGGGCGGCGTGCAAGCCCGTATTGGCCGCCCCGGCAAACCGCCGGTTGCGGCGCAGGCGCAGGAGCCGTACCTCGGGATACGCTGCGACCTGGCGGACGGTGTCGTCGGCGCTGTGGTCGTCGACCACCAGGACCTCGAAATCCTGGAAGGTCTGGGCGCGCAGGGCGGCGAGACAGGCCGGCAGCAGGGCGGCGCCGTTGTAGGAGGGGATGATCACCGAGACGCGCGGCCGGGCGCGCAGCGGGGGCGGACTCAGCTGCCGCGCTCCCACTCGGGCGGCCAGGGCCAGGTCGTGCCCCAGGTCGCGGCGTCGTTACTCAGCTCGATCAGGCCGCGGATGGTGGCGTTGCACGGATCGGCGGCCAGCGTGGCCGGGACCCCGAGCGCGCGGCTGATGGCCGCGGCCAGGCCCGGCAACTGGGCGGTCCCCCCGGTGAGGGCCAGCCCGTCGGCGGCCAGGGCGGTGCGCAGGCCCGCCTCCAGATCTTCCCAGAACCAGACGATCTGCTCGATCAGCACGCGCACGCCATCGCCCAGGCCGCTCGCCACGTCCCGGGCGTTGAACTCCGGCAGGTTGGAGCGGCTATGGGGGTTGGGGCCCACGTCGCCGAAGGCCCCGCCGGCTCCGACCACGGCCATCACTTGCTGGGTATTGGCGTTGCGCCGGCGGGCGCCGGCGCGGCGGGGGGTCTCGCCCTCGGCGTCACCCTCGCCCTCGTCGGCGGGCGGGGGCGGGTTGCTGCTGCGGTAGTCATAAGCCTCGTCCAGGGCGCCGAACTGGCGGCGCGAGGCTTCGGCCATGGCGTGGGTAATGCTGAGGCCGCGCCGCCGGCGCACCGCGCGTACGATCGTGTGATCCAGCCAGTCGCCGCCCAGGGGCCAGCTCCGCGCGACCTGGACCTTGCCGTTGGCCAGCACGGCGATCTCGGCCAGGCCGGCGCCGAGATCGCAGAGCACCCGGGGCCGGCTGCCTTTGACCGGCAGCTCGGCGCCCACCGCGGCGGCCAGGGCGACCGGCACAGGGGTATCCGCGCCCAGGCCGGCATAATGCAGCACGTCATGCATGATCATGCGGTCGGCATCGGTGGCCGTCGACGGCAGGCTGTAGAGAGCGCGTGGCCGCCGCGTGAGCCGCCGGAGGGCGCGTTCGCCGCCCATCGCCTCGTGCAGGGCGTTACGCACCAGGGCCACGGCCGGGTCGAAGGTGGCCACCAGCCCGTCGCGCAGCGGGCGCACCGCTTCGACCCCGGTGGGCAGCGTGCCGCGGGCGATGATGGCCGCCTGGTTGCCCACCGCGACCACGCTGTGGCGCTGGCGGTCGACCAGGGTCAGCGCCGGCAGCTCAATAATCCGCCGGCCGTCGGCGCCATCCCCGGCGGTGTATTTGCCGGCGGCGACGCGGGCCAGCCGGAGGGTGCTGGTCCCCAGGTCCAGCACGAGATCGCGTCCAGGTCGGATAGTCGCCATGGTCTACCTCACTTGGGTGGCCGGTGCAGGGCCGGGGTCGCCGCGATATACTCGGCCAGGGCGTCTTCCCAGGGCCGCAGACGGATGCCATCGGCGGCGCCCACGGTGTTGGCCAGCGTGGAGTAGGGGGGCACGGGCGCGGGCCGTGGGAACGCGGTGTAGGAGATCGGCGTGAGCGGGACGGCGCCGCGGCCCGTCAGCGCCATGATCCGCGCGGTGTACGCATAGCGGGAGCATTCGCCCTCGTTGACCAGGTGGTACCAGCCGTAGGTGGGCTGCGGGCGGCTCACCAGCTGCAGGATCGCGGCGGCCAGGTCCTCGGCATAGGTCGGCGTGGCGATCTCGTCGTCGACCATCTGCAGGGCGCCGCGGGCATCCGCCGCCTGCGTGATTTTGTGGATGAAGTGGTTGCCGGTCTGGCCGTACAGCCAGGAGACGCGGACGATATAGAATTGCGGGAGCAGGTGCTCGACATATTGCTCCCCGGCGGCCTTCGATCGGCCGTACACGCCCAGCGGGCTGCGGGGGTGCCATTCGACATACGGTGTGCTCGCCGTACCGTCGAAGACTACGTTGGAGCTGATATAGAGCAGGGCACAGCCGGCGCGGGCGCAGGCCAGGGCCAGGTTGCGGGTGCCCAGGCCATTGATCTGATAGGCCCGCGCCGGGTCCCGCTCGCAGCCGTCGACATCGGTATAAGCGGCCGGGTGCAGCACGACGTCCGGCCCGAAGTCGCCGATCGCCCGCTCCAGGGCCGGCAGGTCGACCACGTCCTGGGCCGGCCGGTTGAGCGCGGCGAGCGTATGCCCGGCCGCGCGCGCCTGGCGTTCCAGCGTCGCGCCCAGGGTGCCCCGGGTGCCGGTAATGGCAATCCGCATAGGTCTCCTACAAGGGGTCGGCGGGTGGCGGCCGATCCGGCCCGCCTGGGCAGTGTACCATATCGCTTAGCGGCCAGTCAACCGCGCGGCTGGCCGAACCGCGGAACCTCGGGCGGGCCTACAACGTTGAATCTATAGCGGATCCGATCGCCGGCCCATGCCGGATCTGTCGCGGCCGCGCCATCTTTATCGGAAAGGGTAGTCGCACTTATGACTCTTCCTGCTGCGGCCCTGCGCCGCCTGGTGCTTAGCCTGGGCCTGCTGCTCAGCCTGCTGCTGGTGGGCTGCGGTGATACCCCCGGGCCCGCGCCGACCGCGATTGTGAGTACCGCGACCGCGCTGCCGCCCACGGCGACGGCCGTGGGGCCGGCGACGGCCACTGCGCCCGCCGCCGCGACCGCGACGGCGCTGCCGCCGTCGCCAACGCCGGCCCCGGCCGCGACGGTGGCGGCGACGGATACCGGCGTGCCGCCCAGTGCGACGCCTTTCCCCGTGCTGCCCACGGTGACCGCCCTGGCGGCGAGCGCCACGCCGGCCGGGGTGACCGATACGCCGGCGGCGCCGACGGACACCCCCGCCCCGCTCCCCGCGACGCCGGCCCCGCCGGCGGCCGGCACCCCGACCCCGGCTCCGGCCGCTGCGGGAGAGATCGTCTTCGTGCTCGACGGCGCCCTGGCCATCGTCAACCCGGACGGCTCCGGGCTGCGGCGCCTGCCCGTGACCGGGGCGCTGAGCCAGCCGCGTTGGGCGCCCGATAAAACGCGGATCGCGTA
>DATGEF010000026.1:0-5976 GCA_035310405.1 Chloroflexia bacterium
CCCCCCGATCGCCACCTCTCGTGGAGGAGTGTATGGAACTACAATATCGCCTGCTCACGCCCGGGGAGCAATGGCCCGCCGATCCGGCGTCGCTGGCGGCGGCCATCAGCAGCCAGGGCCACTTCCAGCCCGATGTCGAGATCGCGGGCGATCGCCTGCGCGTCCGCGACGCCGCCCACGGCCTGACCAGCATGGCCCGGCTGGAGCCCTACGCGCCCGAAACCTATGAATCCTTGCTCGCCGGCGCGACCTACGCGCCCCGCATGACCGACCGGGACCGCGAGACCGCGCTGCCCTTCCACCGCCAGGTGACGATCACGACGGGCGCGGGGCCGGAGACCAACGCAGCGTCTCAGGCCCTGTTCCATGCCAGCGTGGCCGACGGGATCTGGTGGCTGATGGGCGGCTTCCTGGCCGATCCCTACCGGCACACCCTCTGGGGCTGGCGGCGCTGGCGCGGCGATCAGCCCTTGACCGATCACGCGACGGAAACGGCCGCCCACCTGCCGGCCAACCCGACCGAAGGAGGCCCCCGATGACCGGGCGGGACGGACATGCGGACGTGACCCTCTATACGCTGCCGTATTGCCCAGATTGCCGGGACATGCGGCGCCACCTCACCGAGCGTAACGTGGTGTTCCAGGAAATCGACCTGGCCCGGACGCCGGGGGCCGTGGTCGATATGTTAAAGCTGAACGGCGGGCGCCGATCGACGCCGACCATCCGCATCGGCGCGCAGGTGCTGGTCGACCCGGAATTGGCGCAGCTGGACGCAGCGCTGAAGGAGTACAGGGGCTGAGCCCGTTCCCCGCCTTCGCGGTTACGGGGCCGCCAGCGCGGTGGCCAGCATTTTCGCGAGCTGGGCGCGGGTCGCGGTGTTGTTTGGGCGGAAGGTGCCGTCGCCGTAGCCGGCAACTACCCCTTTCGCCTTCGCGGTCTCGACAAAGGCATAGGCCCAGTGGGCGGGGGGCACGTCGGCGAAGCTCGGCGTGGCCGGGTTGAGCAGGGTCCAGCTTTTGGCGGTCACGATCATCTTGGACAGCTGGGCGCGGGTAATATTGCTGTAGGGCCGGAAGGTGCCATCGCTGTAGCCGGAGATCGCGCCGTGGGCTTTGGCCGTCTCGACAAAGGTGTACCCCCAGAAGCTGGGGGGCACATCGGCGAAGCTCGGCGTGGGCGGGCTGATCGGAGACCAGCCGAGGCCCAGGACCAGCATCTTGGCGAACTGGGCGCGGGTCGTGGTCGTATCGGGCCGGAAGGTGCCGTCGGCATACCCGGCGACAATGTTGCGGCAGGCCAGGGCGTTAATATAGGGGTAGGCCCAGTAGCTCGCCGGCACGTCGGCAAAGACCCCACAGGCGCCGTTGGGCAGGGGCAGCGGGCCGCGGCTATAATAGGCGGCCGCCTGCGTGCGCAAGTACCCGCCGTCGTCGTCCGCCACCGTCGCGACGCCGCTGTTGCCGTTGATCGGCGCCGGGTTGGTAATGCCGTCGCCCTGGGCATCCGTCGGCTGGGTCTGGTCCCCCTGCCCGGCGCCCCAGAGTAGCCCGATCAGCCCGGCATTGATCCAGGCAGGCAAGCTGGGCGCCCCATTGCCCAGGAAGCCCTGCACGCGGTTGTCCTGATAATGGCCCGCCGTATTATTGCAGCTGCGCATCGCCGTGTTGCCGATCGGGATCTGCCAGAGCACGATGCGCCGTACGGTCGTCTGGTTCAGGGCGGCAATATAGGTGCGGTAGCGGTCATAATTGGGCAGCGTGGTATTCGTCAGGTCCCACCAGTGCGCGCCTCCATCGCCGATCACGATCTGGTAATACGCCGCGTCCCGATCCGAAGGGTCGCCGAAGACCAGGTCCCAGGACGAGGTGCCGGCCGGGTTGCCGGTAATGCCGGCCGTGAGCAGGAACTGGCCGGTGCTTTGGCCGACAGCCGTCGCGTCGAGGGTGGGGTCGGGGTCCAGGCCGATATCGCGGCCGGTGCCCCAGGCCGAGGCATGGATGGCCAGGATCACGTTGGGCGCGGTCGCATCCCGCAGATGGAGCAGCGCCTGGGCGAAGCCCTGCACCGTGTTGGGATAGCCGGCCACCGCGGTGTAGCCGGAAGAAGCGACCGCGGCCGGGATGGTCGCCGCCGAGTTGCTGCCGCCGCTCACTCGCTGTTCCATATAGCCCCAGAAATCAGGCTCGACATGCACCAGCACGGGCCGGCCGAAAGCCGCCGCCTTGCTCAGCAGGAGCTGGAAGTCGGCGTAATAGGCGGCCATGGTCGCCGGAGTATTCAGGTTATTGAAGTCTTTGCTGGCTTCGTCGTTCCCGCTGGCGGGGTTGGACTGCAGCAGCTGGTAGTAGGTAAAGACCGGTAAATAGCCCGCCCCGGCGCTGGCATCCATGTAATAGGTGGCGAACTGGCCGGCCGGGGTGTTCCAGGTGGCCCAGCCCTGGCCCGTGTTCACGCCCCCGGCCAGGTACTGGTAGCGGGCATCCCAGGCGGCGCCCGAGCCGGTCATCCAGCTCAGATCGGTCGGCTGGTTGGACACGCCCAGCCAGAAATTACGCGGCAGCCCAGCGGGGATGCTGCCCGCCGGGGCGAGGGGCATCGCGGCGCCCGGGTGGGATGACGGCGTGCGCACGGGAGTCTGCGGCCCGCCCGGCTTGGCCAGCAGCGGCATCCCCCCGCCCAGCCCCAGCAAGGCCAACAGGCCCACGACGCGTAACTGCTTGCCGATCATTACGGATATCCTCCTCCCAACCACCGGCCCATCTACCGCTGACCGCTTTGCAGCCCAGTATAGCGAACAGCACCCAAGCGCGCAATAGCCCAAAGGTCCTTACCAGGATGCTTACCGAGCCATTCGCTACGCTCAGGTCAAGTTTATTCCTTCGTGTTTCTTCGTGTCCTTCGTGGATGATTTATGGCGCCCGCTTCCCTAAAGCAGCTCTTTGAGCTTCTGCGCCGCACGGCGGTCCATCCCGGGCACGGCGGCCAGATCGTCGATACTGGCGGCGCGCATTTTCGCCAGCGAGCCGAACTGCTTGAGCAGCGCGGCCTTCCGCTTGGGGCCGATGCCGGGGATCTCGTCAAGCTGGCCCTTGAAGGCCCGCTTGGAGCGGAGCTTGCGGTGATAGCCGATGGCGAAGCGGTGCGCCTCGTCCCGCACGCGCTGCAGGAGGTGCAGGGCCTCGCCGTCGCGCGGCAGCATGCGGCCGAGGGCCTGGCCCGGCTGGAAGACCTCCTCCTGCTGCTTGGCCAGGCCGATGATCGGGATATCGGCCAACCCGACCTCGGCCATGACCTCGACGGCCGCCGAGAGCTGGCCCTTGCCGCCGTCGATGATCACCAGGTCGGGCAAGACGGCCCAGCCGGTCCAATTGGCGACCTGGTGGCCCGTGATGGCGTTCGCGGTCCCGGCGGGGTCGCCGGCCGCCGGCGCGCCCGCGGTGATCTGCTCGACGGGGGCTTCGGCATCGGCGGCCAGCTGGGTCTGGGCCGCCGTGGCCGCCACGGCGGGCGCCTGGCGGTGGGCTTCTTCCTCCAGGGCGGCGAGCGACGGAGCGAGGGTGACCGCGCTAGGCGCCGGCTGCCGGGCGGCCTGCGCGGCGCGCTCCTGGCCGGCCCGCCGGAAGCGACGGCGCAGCACCTCCTGCATGGAGAGGAAGTCGTTGTTGGCCGCGGTCTTGATCTCGAACCGGCGATATTCTTTTTTGGCCGCCAGCCCGCGCTCGAAGACAACCATGCTGGCGACGGTATTGGTGCCCTGGACATGCGAGATGTCGTAGCATTCGATGCGCTCGGGCCAGGCCCGCAGGTGCAGCGCGGCCTGGAGATCGCCGAGGGCGGCCACGCCCTTCTGCTCATCGCTCAGCCAGCGCTGGCGCATCTGCTCCACACACTCCGTCGCATTGCGTGCCACCAAGTCGACGAGATCGCGTTTTTCGCCACTGCGCGGCACGGTCAGCTGCACAGTATCCCCCCGCTTCTGGCGCAGCCAGGCTTCGAGGATCGCGGCCTCGTCGAGGTCGTGTTGCAGCACCAGATTCGGCGGGATATCGGTGGCGTCTTCGTAGAACTGGGTCAGGAAGCTCTCCATGATCTCGCCCGGCTCGTGGTCGCCGGTCCCTTCCAGGATATAGCGCTCGCTGCCCAGGAGCTTGCCGTTGCGGATAAAAAAGACCTGCACGCAGGCCTCGCCGTTATTGCGGGCAAAGGCGATGACGTCTTCGTCGGTCGCCGCGGTGGTGAAGACCTTTTGCTGCTCGCGCGTTTTCTCGATCGCGCGGATCTGGTCCCGCAGGTAGGCGGCGCGCTCAAACTCCAGGTTCTCGGCCGCGGCATCCATGCGCTGCTGGAGATCCGTGACGATCGTTTCCTGCTTCCCTTCGAGAAAGAGCACCACCTGGTCAATTGCGCGGCCATAGTCGGCCTTGTCGGCCAGCCCGGCGCACGGGGCCAGGCAGCGGTGCATATAATATTGCAGGCAGGGCCGGGGCATCTTGCCGTCGATCATCAGGTCGCAGGTGCGGTAGGGAAACAGGCGGTTGAGCAGGTCGAGGGTCGTCTGGACGGCGCCGGCATTGGCAAAAGGGCCAAAATAGCGGCTGCCATCCTCGACCAGCTTGCGGGTATACATGACCCGCGGCCACTCTTCGTGGACGGTCACCCGGATATACGGATAGGTCTTGTCGTCTTTGAGCCGGACATTATAGTGCGGCTTATGTTTTTTGATCAGCTGGTTTTCGAGGATCAGCGCTTCCAGCTCGGTATCGGTCAGGATATACTCGAAGTCGGCGATATGGCCGACCATGCGCGCGACTTTGGGCGCGGCGCCGCTCAGCGAGCCAAAGTAGGAGCGCACCCGGTTGCGCAGATTGACGGCCTTGCCGACATAGATAATGGTCTGGTGGGCATCGCGCATGATATAGACGCCCGGCGAGGTCGGCAACGTCTCAAGCCGCGCTTTGAAGGGATGCGGGCGCCCCTGGGCATCGTCGGTCATGGCGTAGTCACTCTTCTAATCGAAGTCCGCCGGCCAGTCAGGGTGACGGTGGTGCTCAAACAGGCGGGCGATCTGCGCCTCCGTGACGCGCCCGGTGGAGAGCGGCGGCACGGCGTCGGCGCGATACCAGGCCACGCCGTCCGTCTCCTGGTGGGCCGACTGCCACGCGGGATCGGGCTGCGCGGGGGACTCCAGCACGCACAGGAAAAAGATCTTGTAGATATGGAACGGGTGCGGCGGGTAGTTGCGCCGGTTGCGGTCGTGGAGCATGAGCAGCTTGGTCGCGCGCGTGCGATAGCCGGCTTCTTCGTAGACCTCGCGCACGGTGGCCTGGCTGGGGGGCTCGCCGGGGTCGGCCCAGCCGCCGGGCAGCGTCCAGAGGCCGTCGGCCACCTCGCGCACCAGCAGGATCAGGTCGTCGCGGAAGACGACGCCGCGCACGTCTACCTTCGGGGTGGCGTGGCCGGTCTGCGCCGCGAACAGCGCGCCGACGACGGCCGGGTCCAGCCGGGCGGGGCCGGCCAGCATCTGCGCGGCGATCTCGCGCACCTGCGTAAAGGCGGCGCGCTGGTAGGGGTCGCCGGCGTAGTGCAGCCCGTTTTGGGCGATCACCTGCAACTGCCGGGCCCACTCGATCCATTCCTGATTCATCGCCATAGTCCGGTGCTCCTGTAGATTAAGCTCTATTATACGCGAACAGGCGTGCTAGACGCAAAGCGGGCCGCCCCCGCGTGGGGACGGCCCGCGCAGCGAGCCGGAGGCGCCGACCCCGACTCCTCCGGGCTACTCGGTGACGCGCACCTGGTCCATCTTGTCACCTTTGCGGATCTGCTGGACGACGTCCATGCCGCTGGTGACCATGCCGAAGTTGGTATAGTCGCCGTCCAGGAAGGTGGAGTCCTTCTTCACGATGAACCACTGGCAATCGCTGTTGCGGGTGCGGTCCGGCCCGCGGGCCACGCCGAGCGCGCCTTTGACGAAGG
>DATGEF010000027.1:0-14437 GCA_035310405.1 Chloroflexia bacterium
GATGAATTTCGCGTATTACCCCCCGCCCCGGCGGGAGCAGCCCCCGCGCCCGCCGCGGGGCCGTTCCCACCGCCCGGCCGCCGCGCTGCCGACCAGACCGTTATCCTACCACTCACGGATCGTGATCCAGCAACCCTCCAGCCGGCGCCCCTCCCGCCCCCGGCCCCGCCGGCTGCCCCGCCCCCGCTCGTACCGGCCACCGCCGTTGCCGCCTCCCGCTCGCAAGGAGAAGGGGACGACGATTTTCGCGTGCTCGCCGTGGACGCCTTTAAGCCGCAGCAGATCGTGCTCGGCCCGAATTTTCGGCACCTGCGGGGCTTTGTCGTGTTCATCAGCCGGGCCGCCGTCACCAATATTTTGCGCCATGGCGCGAAGGGCTTACAGACCGAGTTTGAGGTCGCCGGGGGCCTGGTCGGTCGCCCAGGCTATGATCCGGAGAGCGGCCTGATCTTTACGCATATCACGGCCGCCCTGGCCGTGCATGGCAAAGCCGACCGCTACGAAGTAGAGATCCCGCCGGAAGAATGGTTCCGGCTCTCCAACCTGGTCCACGACGAGGAACCGTATCGCGGGGAGAGCATCCTGGTCGGCTGGTATCACTCCCACCCGACGTTTGAGGCCTATCTCTCCGAGCTCGATCAGCAGACCCAGCGCCAATTCTTTGGCGAAATCTGGAATGTGGCCATCGTCATCGGGCCCTTATTACGCCAGATCAAGGCCTTTCATGGCGCCCATAGCCAGCCCTGCCCCCTGTACTTGGACCCCGAGGAGACGGGCGATACCCTGGTGGAGGTCAGCTATGAAGTGAGCGCCGGCGCCGTGAGCACCACCGCCGGGATCGAATGGCTGGACCCCCCGGCCAGCTCCCCGCCCGACCTCGCGACAACCACCGGGGACTTCGTGGTCACCCCCCCGACCCCGGAAGCGGAGGAAGGCCCCCCGGACCCCGCTTATAGTGTGACCGGCACCCCCGCCGCAGATTACGCCCCGGCCGCGGCCCCCCTGGCCTATCTGCCACCCGCCATGGGCCCGGCCGGGCGACCGCCGGCGGCCGGCCCCCCCGCCACAATGGCGGGGCAGAGCCCGGCCAGCGTGCCACCCCTGTTAATTGGGCTGATCCTCGTAGGAATTATCCTCCTGGCGATCGTCGCCATCTTGCTCGTCCTCAACTTAACTCGGCCTTAACCTGGTGAGTCCCCGCGGCGGATCGGCGGTCCCCTAAACACACCAACAGGCGGGGTATGAGATACCCCGCCTGTTGGTAGGTCCCCCGACGAAGTGCTCACTTACAAGATTGGAGCGCATCGTTGATCCGCCGCTGCGCCTCAGTCGTATCGACGATAAATCTAACCGCGACCGCCTGCTCGAAGCGATGGCGCGCCAGGTCGCAAGCCGGCACCTGCAGGTAGCCGTTGCCGCTGTCGATGTAAGCATGATACAGCAGCTGCGGGACATCGGCATAGGGGCTGGTGTCGAATTCGGGCTGCTTGGTGAACCACTCCAACTGGCCGATATAGCCTCCGATATCCGGCTTGAGCAGGGTCTGCTTCGCGGTCTGATAGCGCTCCCCCAGGTTGATCTGATGCTGGATCGTCGCGTCGCCCGGCGTGAGTTGGTCGGCTTTGCGGAAATACTTGAGGGCCGTGTCCACGTCCGGGCTCTCGGGGTGCTTCACGGGGTCCTGGGGCGCGACCAGATGCAGGCCGCAGCCCAGGTACGTCTGGGCGAGCGCCTTGTTGTTGCTGGTATCAGGGGTCGGGGCCGCGAACAACGCGGCGCAGCCAGGCACCGCGGTGGCCCACTTTTGCTGCGCCACCGCGGTGGCGGCGGCGATGAGCGGGGAGCCACTGGCCACGGATGGCGACTGGTTGAGCACCAGCTGGACAATGATGAAAAAGCCGACCGCCAGCAGCAGGATGATGAAGGCCCCGATCGCGATAATCAGGCGTTGGTTCTTGGGACCGGCCGCTTGCTTGGCGGGGGCGCGCACAGGCGCGGGGGTCACGACGGCCTGGGGCGGTGGCTGGGGCGGCGGGGGCGGGATCGGGCGCGGGGCCGCCATCGCCGGGGGCGGGGCCGACACCGGACTGCTGACCCCCGGCGGCGCAGACACACCGGGAGGCGGCACCACGCGGAAATCCTCGTCTTCCGGAGGCGGCCAGGAACCTTCGGGCCGGCGCGACGCCGAATTAGGGGGATAACTACTCATCGCTTCCTCCTCTAGCTGCCGCTCCGTCGGGCGGCCAGCGCGCTATTGGTGGGCAATTGTCCGGTGAGCACGAATCGATAACGCCAGAGCTGGATTGGCGGCTCTCGGCGGGCGTGCAGTCCCCGCGCGCGGCAGGAACCCCTCCTGCGGGGGGAGTAAATCCGTTGACCCCGCTGTCCGCGGGCGTGGGCGCGATGGTCGGATGCGGCGCCAGGAAGAGTGGCGCCCGGTTCCCGTTGTCGAAGTTCTCCAAATTGGGTTTGGGCGTCGGCGGCTGGGCGATTTTGGTCTGCAGGGCATCCACCGTCGATCGAATGGTCACGGCATTCGCCGTTCCTTGCAAGCTGGTGATCGCGGTCTGGGTGCCCAAGTTGGCGACCGAGGTTTTGGTCCCAGCCGCCTCGCCGGCGACTTCGGTCTTCGTCTGAGCGGCCTGGCCCGCCACGGCCGTCTGGCTTTGCTGCGCGCTAGCGGCGACCGCCGCCGCCGTGGCCGTCTCCTGTTGCTGCTTGTTGCCGACCGCGGCGGTCGCGGCCAACTGCTGGACGGCGAGCTGCGTCTGGTCGGCGCTGTGCGTCCCCTGGGCATTGACGGCGGCCTGGGTCAGCACGGCATTCATCGTAGCACCGGCTTGCACGGTGCTCGACGCGACCGTAGTCGCCTGGAGAATGGTGCCCGCGGTACTCGTGTTCTGCGCCGACAGGGTGGCGGTATAGACGATGGCCGTGGCGTTCGCATTGAGGGCGGCAATCGTTGCTTCGTGTTGCTGAGTCGCCGTATTCGCCGCAAACGCGGCCACGCCACAAATGGCGATCACCAGAACGACCAGCACCGCGATCAGCCCGAACACCCACTTCGGGATCTTCGGCGGGGGCGGCGCGGGCCCGCTCTCCCGGCGCCCGGTATAGGCGGTGCGGACCGGCGGCGGGGGTTTGCCGCCGCCGGGCAGCTTCAGCCCCCCAGGCAAATTGGGCGCATCGGGCAGTTTGATATTGGGGGCCGGGGGCAGTTGGATCCCCTGGGGCAGCGGGGGCGGTTTGAGGCCGGACGGCAGCCCCGGTATATGCGGCCCTTGCTGGCCTTTGCCGCCGGCCCCGGGAGCGCGGCGCGGCGCGACCGGGATATTGGCCAGGCCGGGATCCTGCGGCATGTTCGCGCGCCCGCCGCGGGGGGGCGCGGTCGGAATTCCGGCGGGCGGGGGGGGCGGCGGGGGCGGGGGGGCAGCGGGGGCGGGCGCGCCCGGCGTAATCACGGCGAAATCGTCTTCATCGGCAAAGCCCCCGCCGCCGGCGGCCGGCGGGCCCCAGCCGGCCGCCGGCGGCGGGGCCGGCCCCCAGCCCCCGACGGGCTGGAGGGCCACCCGGCACTGATCGCAGAACTGGGCCCCGGGGGGATTCAGCGCACCGCAATTATCGCAAAGAATTGCACTCGACAAATCCGGTCTCCTCCTGTCCGTCCCCTCGCCAGCGCGGCCTACCGCCCGGCGACCGTGATGGTGCCATGGGGAATGGATCCAAACGCCGTGCCGTAAGAATAGACGCCCGGCGTGTTGAAGGTGATGGTATGGTTATTGCCCTTGGTTAGAATAAAGGAGAACCCGACGGGTGCCCCGGCGTCGGTCGTGATGGTTATCGTCTGGATCGTGGTGTTGCTGAAGATCACACTATCGCCCTGGTTAATCGTCAACGTCCGCGGACTGAAGCGGGTGGCCAGGATGTCCACCTGCCAGGTCTGCACGGGACCCGGCGGTGCTGCCGAAGTCGCCGTGGGCGCGACCACGGGCGGCTGAGTCGGCGCGGCCGGCGCCGGCGCGGGCGTGGCCGTCGGCGCGGGGCCCTCGACGACCACCGCGATAGTTCGGACCACGCTGCCGTTGAGGCGCAGGGTCACCTGGTAGGTGCCGGGCCCGATGCGGGCGCGGCTGGTGTCCAGGCTGAAGCCGTCGACACAGGCCGGCCGCACTTCATTGGCGATGGCCTGGGTATCGGTGTGATTGTAGTTGTTAAAGCCCCCCGCCCAGATCACGTCGACCGTAGTCCCCGCCGGAGCGTCATCCATCGCCAGCTGGACGAAGACGACATGCGGCCACTGGAAAGTCGTCTGGGGCGTGGCGTCGCAGCCCTGGGTCGCGGAGGCAAAGAAGCGGAGATTGTGGGGCTGCCAGATAGCCGAGGTCGGCGTCGGCGGCGGGCCGACAATCGTGATCGTGATCGTCTTCAGCACGGTGCCGTTGATCCGCAAGCTGGCTTGGTAGGTCCCGGGGCCGATCGCGAAGCGACTCGGATCGAGGCTATACCCGTCGATGCAGGCGGGGCGTACCTCCTGCGGGACCGTCTGGCTGTCGGTGTGGTTGTAATTTTTCTCGCCGCCAGCCCAGATGACATCGACGGTGGTGCCGGCCGGGGCAGAGTCCATGACCAGCTGAACAAACACCATTTGCGGGTAATTGAAGCTGCTTTGCTCCGTGGCGCCACAGCCGGGCGACGCCGAGGCGAAGAAGCGCACGTTCTGGGGCGTCCAGGCCACCGGCACGGCCGCCTGGGCGGTCGCCGTCTGAGCGGCCGCCTGCTGCGCCTGGGCGGTGGCCTGCTGCGCGACCTGCTGCGCCTGGGCCGTCGCCTGCTGCGCGGCCTGTTGGGCCTGGCTCGTCGCCTGCTGCACGGCCTGGGCGGTGGCCTGCTGCGCCTGGGCGACCGCAGCCCGGGTGCTCGCGGCCGCGAGGGCGGTTTGCTGGGCCCCATTGTTGGTGCTCAGGCGGGCGAGGGCGGTCGTCGTCGCCTGAAAGGAGCGGGCCGCGGCCGTGCCCTGGGCCACCTGAGTGGCCAAGAGGCCGACCTGGCCCGCTTGCTGGGTCAGCTTGGTGTCGGCGATCAGCGTCGCTTCGGCCGCGCCCTGGGCCGCCTGCGTCGCGGCGCCCTGAGCCGTCTGGGTCGCCATGGCGCCGGCCCCCGCCGTCGCGCTCGCCGCCGCGGCGGCGTCGCTACTGCGGCCGGCGGTGGCACTCTGTTGGGCGGCCAGAGCCATCTGCGTGACCGTGGCGGCCGTATTCGCCGCACCGGCCTGCGCGGTCGCCTGGGCCAGGGCCGTCGCGCGGGCCGCCTCGGAGCCGGCCCCGCTGGGCAACGCCGTCAGGGTCGCCGCCAGTTGTGCGGCCGCACGGGTCGACTGCATCCCGACGACGGCGGCGATCGTCGCGTTCAGGTCGACGGTCGGCGCCACGGTGGCCGTCGGCGGCACATTCGAGCCGACGACGAAGGCGCCCAGGCCCACGGCGACGAACACCAGCAACGCCGCGGCGGTGGCGCCCACCAGGGCGAGCGAGCCGCCGCCCCGCCCGGCCGGGCGCGCGGTCGCCGGGGCCGCCCCCGCCGGGGCGCTGGCCGGCGAAAGCCGCACGGTAGGCACGCCCTCGCCGCCGGCCGGTCCGGCAGCCGGCGGGGGCAGGCTAGCGCTGTCGGGGACGCTGACTCCCGGTGTGCTAGACGGCTGAACACTCACCGTGGCGGGGATACTGGTCGCGCCCAGCCCCAGCGCGCGGGCGCTCGCCGGCGGCACACTCGCCGCCGGCAGGGTCGCCCCGGCGGGCCCGAGGGCCGCCCCTGGGGGCCGCGCCTTCAACGGTACGGAGCACTGGTCACAGTATTGCGAGTCGTCCGGGTTTGGCGCCTGACAATGCGGGCAAATCAGGATACCGGCCATCGTTGCGTACCTTTCCAGCGGGTGAAAACCAGACTAGCCGGCGCAAGCGGCAACGGCTGGAGCTTCAGTCCAGTAACGCAGTACATCCAAGACACCAGCGATCAGTGATCTGGTTTTCCAGCCCGCACCAGGGGCAGATCCGGACCTTGGTGGCCGCGACGCCCACCAATGGCAGCGGGGCATTGCCGGGCAGGGCGGTGTAGGGCAACGGCAGCGCACACCCCCGGCAGTAGCGCGCAATGCCCCGGTTCAGCACGCCACAGTTCGGGCACGCGACCGGCATCTCGGCCAGGGCCGCCTCGGTCGTGTCCGGCGCGGCGGCCGGCGCGGCGGCCGGGGGCGGCGCCAGCTTGACCGTCGGCGGCACCGGGTGGACCTGCGGCCGGAGAGCGGGCTGCCCGGTCACCAGACTGGGCAAGGAAGGCAAGCTACAAGGATTTTCGTCCAGGCAGGCCGCCTCGAAAGTGTCCAGGAGCGCGATAAACTTAGGATCGGGCAATTGCCGCAGGGCCGCGAAGACCGCGGACTCCGCCGGTTGATCGAAATCCTTGCGCTGGAAGAGGAGGTTTTCCCCCGTATGGTACCGCCAGAGATCCGGCGCGAGGGCCAGGGCCCGTAAACCCAGGTAAATCACCAGGGCGGCGAAGTTGTCCATGTATTCGTTGAAATCACGGCCGCTCCGCCGTGGGTGCTGGTAATCCCGTAACCCGGCCTCGTTGCCTTCTTCGCCCTTAAACGAGGGCACATACATCCCGTCATAGTCGACCAGCTTGAACACTGGACCGTCCGGCGTGGTGCAGACGAGGATATTCCCGTGCTGCAAATCGCCGTGCGCGATCCCCCGCTCTTCGAGGGCGCGCATCACGCCCACCCAGGACTCGGCCAGCGTCGCGAGCAGGGCCTGATCGTTGGACTTGTGCTCGAGGTACTGGTCGAGGGTCTGGCCCTCGATCCAGTCCATGCGCAGCACGGGATACCAGCGCCCGTCGACCATGATCCCGCGGGGCACCAGGTATTCACATTCCACCAGGTAGGGGCAGGGATGGCTGCGAATATAGGCGCTCACTTCGGTATAGCGCCACTCGCTGGTCAGGACCTCCCGGGTAAAGCACTTGAGTGCATACGAGCGATCCCAGGAGTTCATATGATAGACGCAGCCAAACGCCCCGGTCGCCGGGGCGGGCAAGCCCCGCCGGTCTCGCACCGGCCAGCTCGCCCGCAGGGCCGCATCGGCGAAGCACGACTCGGGCTGATGAACGGCGGTGTTATACCGATCGTAGGTCGGCCACATCCAACAGATCTCCTTCTAGGATGCGCCCGCCGCCGTGGTGACCGGCTGCGACGGGACGGCCGTGTCCTCCGCGGACACGACACGAATCATAAGCAAAGTCAGGTCGTCGTTGCGTAACAGGCCATTGTCCCACTCGGCCGCCACCAGGGCGCGGAAGGCCGTATCGTCGGCGGCGTCGAGCAACGGTAACAGGCGGTCCCAGGCCCCCACCGGCACCAACTCCTGCATAATCCAGTGGGCCATCGCATCGCTGGCCAGGATGAACAGATCCCCCGGCTGCCAGGTCCCGCTGGTGTGCGCCAGATGGGGCCAGACCACTTCATTGTACTCGGGATTACTGCAGAGGGCCAGGGGATTCGTGCCGAACTCCGCGGGGTTGCTGATCGGGAACCCGCCGGCGGCGGGCGATCGCGACGCGGGCGTGCCATTGTGGGCCCCCGAGATCTGGAACAGGCAGCTATCGCCGACGGCGACGACCCCCCAGTGGCCCAGGCCGCCCGGCGTCGCCGCCGGCCGCAGGATCAAGGCCACGCAGGTCGCGAACGCGCCCTGGCGGATCTTGGGCTCGACATACCAGGGGAGCGGGTCCGCATGGACCGTCGTCTGCCAGGCCGTCTGGGCGGGCTGGAGCCAGTCGCGCCAGCTTTGCGCATCGCTCGCCGCCGGCAGCCCGTCGGCAAAGCGCTGGGCGACCAACTGGGCCCAGAGCCCGGCGAACACAGAGTCGCTCGCGCCGTCGGCGACGACATAGATACCCGTCGCGTCGTCGACGACCGCGGCATCTTCGTACTCGGCTTCCGTCTTGCCCGCCTTGGGTAGCGTGAACAGGCGACTGTGGGTCACAAGTCCTGTTGCGGCGCCGTCCATATCCGCGTTCCTTTCCAGCGACCGGGGGGCCCGCTAGCGCATATTCGCCGGGCGGGTGCCCACATCCAGAAATTTGACCAGGTCGACCAGGTCGGCGTTGAAAGCAAAGCCCCGCGTGCGGTTGTTGACTCGATAGCCCTGCGTGGCCGCCGCTTGCTGGAAGCTCTCGGGTAAGATGCTGGACATCATGAACAGCTGGCGGGCATAATCGTCCACCAGATACTGATCAGTATCGCTGAAAATGATCGCGGGCGCCGGGTTGGACGAGAGGTGGCAATTGAACAGCAGGGTATTCCCGTCGTTGGTGGCCAGGCCCCGCAACGCCTGGGCCGAGATCAGCGGGCTGCCGTCGCTCGCCTCGCCATCGGTGATATTGATCACCGTCGGCGGGAAGGAATTAGGGTGATCTTTGCACCAGGCCTCGATAATTTCATAGCCCACCTGCAAGGCCTGGCACATCGGCGTCCCGTTCGCGGCCACCGGCTCCACATAAATGGGGAAGGGCTCTTCCACGGTGAGGATGCCGCCGGCGCCGTCGAGCTGCTGTTTGCGGCGCACCTCCAGCTTGATCACCAGGTCCGGCAGTTGGCTCATGGGGATCAGCCGGGGGAGCTCATCCGGCTCCTGGTCCGGGGTGGTCAGCACGGGCACCACGCCCGGCCCATAGCCCACGGCCCCCACATAGAAATAATCCCGGATGTCATTCGGCCCCTTCGTGCAGCGCAGCAGGAGATTTTCCAGCACGCGATTCACGGCATCGGCGGCCCCCTCGGCTTTGGTTTTCTGCACATGCGCGACCCCAAAGGGGTCGAGCATCGACTCCGACTGGTCAATCAGCAAGAGAAAGCAGGTGGGATCCTGGCGGGTAATCTGGGTAGAGTACGGCATCGCTACGGCTCCTCAGAATGAGATATCTCGCATGAGATCGTTAGAATGAGATATAGAGTAATTCGCCGGTCAGGGTGATCGCTTTGTTCGCGCTGGGCACCCAGCAAATCACGTCAAAGGGATAGGTATGCTCTTCGGACAGGGGCTCCAGGGCATTGGTCCGCACCGTCAAGCGGACCACCTGCTCCGCCCGGGCCGCCAGGGTCACCCGGGGGGGCGCGAAGGTAAAGGTCAGCAAGCCACTGCGGTCGCCGCCCCGCAAGACCACCGCGAGGGGTATGGCGCCGCCGTTGGTCAGGCGGATATCGTAGGTCCCCTCGGCGCCGCTCGGCGCGATCGGTACGAGCACGGCCTGGAATACCACCTCGGGCGGCCGGGCCGCGACCAGATACTCCCCCTGGCAGGTCAGCGCCATCTCCGGTTTGCCGCCGGGCGTGCCGCAAATGACTTCAAACGTATAACTTTGCGCCTCGGCGCTGTCCGGGGCGGCCCCCGCCACCCACCGGACGGTCAGCGTCGCCTGCCCGCCGGCCCCCGGCTCCATATAGACCTGGGGCGGGTCGACGTTACACTCCAGCGCGCCGGCCAGGTCCCGCGCCAGCAGCAGCGCCAAGACCGGCTCGGGACCGCTGTTGCGCAAGCGCACCGCGTAGCGGGCGGGGTCCCCCGCCGCGGCGCGCGGATCGAGCTCCAATTGGACCCCGGCCAGCGGATCGGCCCCGGCGTTGGTCGCCGGGCCCCGGGGATCAAAAATCAGGCTGTCGCGATAGATATAGTCGATATAGCCCGGGCCGTCAACGTTCCGGACGTGGGCATGCAGGGTATAGGGAATTTCCGTAAGCTCGGTCGGGAGGTCCCGCGAGACTCGGACAATGCCCTTCATGGTCATCGTCGACTCCCGGGCCAGGCGCGACCGTTCTTCGCCTTCCTGGTGGAAGTAATAGTCGAGCCCATCTTCCGGATTCTCGTCCTTCAGATCGACTTCCAGGGTCAGGCTGGTCGGGTTGGTGAGCACGACTTCGCAATCGCCCAACGGCCCCGACAACGGCTCCATCTCGATGCGCATCTGGATCTGGACCGGGGGCACATAGATAAACTCCGTCGCACATTCGCTGGGCATGGCCCCTTCGTCGCCGCCGGTCAGGTTCGCGATCAGGGAGAAAGGATAAGCCTGGGCTTCGCCGACGACGCCCGGCTTCATGCCCACCTCCAGGTCGACGGTGGCTTCCTCGCTCGACCCGAGGCGCACCCGGGGCGGGGTCGAGACAAAAGTCAGCATGCCGCTGGTGTCTTGCCCTTCCAGCTCGACGATGACGCCGCCCACCGGCCCATTGACCAGGCTTACGAGGTAATGGGTGGTGGCGCCCGGTCCACTGGAGTCGGCGATGGCCATCTGGAGATTGGGCGGCGGGCTCACGATCATGCGGCCCATGGTGAAGCCCATGATCTCCGGGTCGGACAGAGAGCGGGCGATCACCCGGTACATATAGATGCCCGGCTCCGCCCCTTTGCGGGGGGCTTTGAATTTGATCGGCACCTGGGTGCTGTCGTCGCGCCACAGCATCACACTCTTCACGTCCAGCTCATACCAGGCCGGGTCCAGGTCGGCGATCTCGAACACATATTGTTCGATATCCTGCTCTTGCCGCGGGTTCGTCAGCACGGCGCTCATGCTCACCGGTGGCCCCCCGGATTCCACCAGCACCTCCGGCGTGCCGAGCCGGATCGTCACGCTGTCGTCTTTGACCCGGCCGCCCCGCGCGGTGGGCAGCCCCCGCGCCGGCGCGTCGCTATGCGGGGTCAGCGACCCGGCCGCCCGCGCCTGGGCCGGCGTCAGGGTCGCCCGCCCGGGCGAATCGGCGTCCCGGGCGGGCAAGCCCAGGGGCGGGGTCGACTGGAGCGCCGGGGACAGCGCCGGGGCGGGCGGCGCGAGCGCGGTCTGGTAGCTGCCGCGCGACTTCAGTACCGCGTCCTGGATCGCCAGCACCAACTCCTCGGCCGTTTGATAGCGATCTTCCGGGGCTTTGGCCAGGGCGCGCACCACCACCCGCTCCAGCGGCAGCGGGATGTTGCCGGCCACGCTGCTGGGCGGTGGCAGGGGATCGTTGATATGCTTGAAGACCACGGCGAAAGGGGTATCGGCGTCGAAGGGCACCCGGCCGGTGAGCATCTCGTAAAGCACCACGCCGAGCGAGTAAATGTCGGTCCGCCGATCGAGCGGCGCGCCGCGGCCCTGCTCTGGACTCATGTACGCGGGGGTCCCCGAGATGCTCGACGGATCGCTGATACTCACGCTGTCGACGAGCTTGGCCACCCCGAAGTCGGTCAGCAGCGTCTGGCCCGTCGCGCTGAACATGATATTGTGGGGCTTGACGTCGCGGTGGATAATACTCCAGCGGTGGGCATAGGCGAGCGCGTTGCCGACCGCGGTCATAATATCGGCGATGCGGTCCAGGTGCAGGCGGCTGCCCTTGGCGGTCTCCTGCGTGAGCAGCACTTTCAGGTTCGGGCCGTCGATCAGCTCCATGACCATAAAGGCGATATTGTCGACGGTATCAAAGTCGAAGACCTGCACGATGTTGGGGTGGCGCAGCGCGGCGACCGAGCGCGCCTCGCGCTGAAACCGCTCGGTGCTGCCGGGGGCCTCCAGGACAAAGGCATGCATGACCTTGATCGCCACATGCCGGTCCAGCGACGGTTGGTAGCCTTTATAGACTTCGGCCATGCCGCCCTGGCCGATCCGCTCGATAACATGATAGCGGCCGAGGGTTTTGCCGGTCAGGTCACTCATGCAGAGTCTCCGTCTTTCTCACTACGCGAGCAGCACAATGACGAGCGCGGGCAGCATGATGAGGTAGAGGAACGGGGTCGCGGCAAAGCCGAAGATCTGCGCGTTGGGCGGCAGCAGATCCGGGAGGATGAAGGTAATTATCCCGCCCATGCTGATCCACCCCACCAGCATCGCCCGCCAGCCTCGGACCTCGGTGGGATGGGTGCCATACATGGCCGCCCCTAAAATCGGGAACATCAAGGCCGGCAGATACTGATAGACCAGGGGCAGCAGATTATAGAGAGTCGCATTCTTGCGGAAAATCGGGTCCAGGATGAACGGCAGGGCCATCCAGAGCACGAGCCCCCCCGCGATCGCCAGCCGTTGCCACAGCTTCCAGCGCGATGCCGCTTTGGGCGCCTCGGTGACGACCATCTCACCATATTGGACGCTTTGCTCCCCCTGGGCCATCCCGGGCACCCAGCCGGCCACTTCAAAGGGATAGCGGAAGGGGCCCGCCAGCGGCTCGCCATTCAGGCCGCGCACAATCAGGCTGATCTCGGTGACCTCTTTGGGCTGCAACTGGACGCGGGGCACCTGGAAGAGGAACTCCAGCGATTCGGCTTCGTCGCTGCCCCGCAGGATCACCGACAGCGGATCGACGCCGACATTGGCGACGGTGACGGCAAACTGCCCGGTATCGCCAATGACCTGTTGGGGATTGAGCTGCAGCGTGATCGGGGCGGTAATCGGCCCGGTCGGCGGGGTGTAGAACCAGACGGCTTGTTGCTCGGTGGCCCCATCGGTGCCCATCCCGGGCACCCACGCGGTGGCCGAGAAGTGATAGCCGATATCGGTATCCAGGGCCACCCCGTCCCGCGCCCGCACCGTCAGATCGGCGAGCTCGACGGTGCCCACCTTCAGCTCCAGGCGGGCCGGCTCAAACTCATATTGGAGCACCCCGGTGTCATCCCGCCCCCGCAGCGCGACCTGCAAGGGCGTGCTGATCCCACTGGCCAGGCGCAGCTGGAACTTGCCCACCTCGCCGCGCGCCGTATCGGGCAGAATATCCAGGCGCAGCATCGCCTCTTTGGGCCCCCCGGCGACAAATTCCCCGTCGGCCGTTTTATCGGTCTCGGCACTGCCGTCATCCGGGATCGCGTGGGCGCTGATCGTGAAAGGATAGATCGTCCGCTGGGCCGGGGGCGCGGATTTGAGCCGCGCCAGCAACTGCACGTCGACGGTGACCCCCGGGTTCACCTGGATCTGATCGACCCGGTTGCCGAAGAAGAGATCCAGGGCCTGTTGCGGATCATCGGCCCGCAAGCTGAGCCGTAAGCCCGCATGGCTGGGGTTGACGATTTTGACCACATAGTCCATTTGCGGGCCGCCGCCGCCGCTGCCGCCGCTCTGGGTGCGTTCCACCGTGAGATCGAAGGCGATCGGGGGCTCGTAGATAAACTCGCCCGCGATCGGGGGCCCCAGCTCGGGCGCGGTCGGGCTGGGATTGGCGCCCCCCTGGCGCACCGCGATGGTAAAGTTATAGGATTTGAGCTCCGGCTTCCGGCCGGCCTTCAGGCGCACCGTCACCGGCAAGATAATGGATGTGCCGGGCTGGAGGGTCAGCGCCGGTTGCTGGATGACGATATCGAGCACATTATCCGGGTCCTTGCCGCTCAAGAGGCATTCCATGGGCATCGTGTTGATGCCGGGATTGGACACATTCAGGTTGAACCGGCCCTCGATCCCCTTCACGCGGGCCGGCAGCAGTTCCAAGCGAACCTGGCCGGGCACATACTGGAATGTCGCTTCGACGGTGTTCGACTTCTCGCGCTCGTCCGTCGTCTGCGCGCTGACGATAAACCGGAAGCCGCGCTCGGCCATGATCACCTGGCCGGGCCGCAGCCGCACCGTTAGCTCGACCACCTGGCTGCCGCCGGGCGGTAGCGGGATCGTCGCCGGCTCAAAGGCGAATTCGACGATATCATCTTCGCTCTGCACGGCAGGCGCCACCACCAGGGGCGCCTTACTGCGGTTGCTGAGGATGACGTCGAACTTGCCCTGTTGGCCGCGAACCTGCTCTTTCTTGAGCCGCAGGCCAATGGCCTCGGGCACCGCGACGAACAACACGCCCGTGGCCTGGGCCAGGCGGCCGGCCACGGCGGTCGACCGGACGCGCACCGTATAGTCATAGCGCCCGGCCAGGGTGTCCGGGTTCGCCGGGGCATGAAACGCAATGCTGATCGTTTTTTGCTCGTTGGGGAAGAGCGCAATTGTCTTCACCGGCAGGGTATACCATTCCGGCGCCAGGTCAGCCAGCTCCAGGGCAAAGCTGTCGATGACACTGGTCTGATTCTGGATCACTACGGACACCTGCGCCGGGGCGGCCCCCGCCGTGACCGTGATGCGCTCCGGCTTCAGGGCAATTGTCAGTTGTTCTTGCATAATGGCGGTTGCTTTCGGGCGAAAATAGGCTGTCGTGCAGCTGGTCGGGCGCTACGTCCACGATGAGGGGATTGGGTTTTTGTGGGGCGGCGGCGGGTAGATTTGGACGGGTTCTCGCTAACGGCCCCCAGTCACCGCAGATTGGGCTTATTATAGCATGTCACTCCCAACGCCGCAAGACGATGGCCGCATTTTGGCCGCCGAAGCCAAAAGTCTGGCTGAGGGCCACCCGGATCGGCACGGCCCGCGCCTCATTCGGCACATAGTC
>DATGEF010000028.1:0-3401 GCA_035310405.1 Chloroflexia bacterium
CGAGATGGCGCAGCAGATCCGGCTGGCGACGCAGCAGCAGACGCAAGCCAGCAGCCAGGTGACCGACGCCATGCGCGAGATCGCCACCGCCATGGGCACGGCGACCGCGGAAGGTTCCGCGGTCTCTACGGCGGCTGAGAACCTGCGGCGTATGGCCGAAGAGCTGCGCCTCCTGGATGTGGTGGGGGCGGACGGCAGGTGATGCAATGCAGATGAGCCGCCTTTTTAGCCGGACCTTGCGCGAGGCGCCCGCCGATACCGAGGTCGTGAGCCACCAGTTATTGCTCCGCGCCGGCTTCATCCGCCAGCTGGCGGCCGGCATTTTCAGCTATTTGCCGCTGGCCCGCCGCTCCCTGCACAAAATCGAGCAGATCATCCGCGCCGAGATGGATGCCATCGGCGGCCAGGAGGTCACGATGCCGGTGGTCCATCCGGCCGACCTTTGGAAAGAAACCGGGCGCTGGTACGGCATCGGCTCGGAAATGGGCCGCTTCCTCGATAAATCCGGACGCGACATGGTGTTGGCGATGACCCATGAAGAAGTTGTCGCCGACCTGGCCCGCAAAGAGATCCGCTCCTATCGCCAGCTGCCGGTGCTGATCTATCACCTGCAGACCAAATGGCGCGACGACCCGCGGCCACGGGCCGGGCTGATCCGGGTCCGGGAGTTCACGATGCTGGACAGCTATAGCCTGGACGCCGATCCGGCGGGGCTCGCCATCCAGTACCGCGCCCATTACCAGGCGTACTTCACCATCTTCCAGCGCTGTGCGCTGCCGGTGGTCGCCGTCAAGTCGGACGTCGGCATGATGGGGGGGAGCCTGGCGCACGAGTTCATGTACCTCACGCCGATCGGCGAGGACACTTTGCTGCTGTGTGACGGCTGTGGCTACGCGGCGAACCGCCAGATCGCCCGCTTCCGTAAGCCGGTAGCGGCGCCCGAGGCCCCGCGCCCGCTGGAGAAAGTCGCCACGCCCGCGACCGCGACGATCGAGGCGCTGGCCGCACTGCTCGGCGTGCCCAAAGCCCGCACGGCCAAGGCCGTGTTCATGGTCGCCACGCGCAGCGACGGGGCGACCGACGTCCAGCAGTTGGTCTTTGCCGTGGTGCGGGGCGATATGGAGGTGAACGAGACCAAGCTGGCCAACGCCGTCCAGGCGCACGCGCTGCGGCCGGCGCAGGTGGCGGAGATCCAGGCGACCGGTGCCGTGCCGGGGTATGCCTCGCCGATCGGGCTGCCGGACGTGCTGGTCGTCGTGGACGATAGCATTCCCGCGTCGCCCAACCTGGTGGCCGGCGCGAACGAGCCGGGCTATCACCTGCTGCACACCAATTACGGCCGCGATTACCAGGCCGCCATTATCGCCGACATCGCCGCCGCGGGGGCCGGCGACGCCTGCCCCGAATGCGGCAGCGCGCTCCGCACCTCGGGGGGGGTCGAGACGGGTAACATCTTCCAGCTGGGCACGCGCTACAGTGCGGCCCTGGGTGCGACCTTCCTCGACAACGAAGGCAACGCCCAGCCGATCGTCATGGGGTCGTACGGCATCGGGGTCGGCCGCCTGCTGGCCTGCATCGCCGAGGAGCACCACGACGCCCAGGGCCTGGTTTGGCCGATCGCGGTCGCCCCCTACCAGGTCCACCTGGTCGCGCTGATCGGCGCGGGCCGGCCCCAGGCCGAGATCGCGCCGCAGATCTATGCCGCGCTGCAGGCGGCCGGCGTCGAAGTGCTCTACGACGACCGGGACGAAAGCCCCGGCGTGAAGTTCGCCGATGCCGACCTGATCGGGCTGCCGTTGCGCCTGACTCTCGGCGAGCGGGCCCTCAAGCGCGGCGGGGTCGAGCTCCAGCGGCGGGCCGGCGGCGAGCCGGCCCTCGTGCCGATCGCCGACGTCGTTCCTCGTGTGCGCGCGGAAATCGCGGCCCTGGCCGGCGAGATTGCCCGGGGTATTGTGCCCGTCGCATACAACGGGTAGCTGTAGATCCGAGTGATCCTCAAGGAAAATCTCATTCTGATGATGCGGGTACACCTGCCACTACTGTGTATAAGCCGCGCCGCCGTCCTGTTCCTGTTCGGAATCCTGGGGCTGGCCGGCTGCGGCGGCGCGAGCGCGAACCTGACGCCGGCGACCGGGGCCGACCTGGCGCCGGCGAGCCCGGCTTTCGGGCCGGGCCAGCCGATCCCGCGCCAGTATACATGCGACGGCGGGGCCCATTCGCCACCGCTGCACTGGGCGGCCCCCCCTACCGGCACCCAGAGCCTGGCCCTGATCGTCGACGACCCGGACGCGCCCGGGGGCACCTGGACGCACTGGGTGCTCTATGGGCTGCCGGCCAGCACGCGGGAGTTGCCGGAGAGTGTCCCCCCGGCGGCCGCCGGCCCGGATGGAAGCCGGCAGGGCCAGAACAGCTCCGGCCAGTCGGGCTATGGCGGGCCGTGCCCGCCCAACGGCACCCACCGCTACTTCTTCAAGCTCTACGCGCTGGATACGGTCCTGACTCTAGCGGCCGGCGCGACCGCCGGCCAGCTGCAAGACGCGATGTCCGGCCACGTGCTGGCGCACTCTGAGTTCTTCGGCACCTATGCGCGCTGATCGATGATGCCGCTGTTGCACGCCGTCTGGGTGCCGCGCCGGGGCCGGACGGGCGGCGCCCTCCTCCTCTGGGGCGAACACCCGGATGCGCGGCCGGCCCCGGCGCGGGCCGCCGACGTGGCCCCGGTCGCGCCCCATCCCCGGGCCGCCGGCGAAGCGGACCTGCGGGCGGCTCTGGCCCAGCTGGCGGCGGCCGCGCATCTCACACCGACCCTGGAGGGCGCCGCGATCTGGTTCCCGACCGTGCCCCTCTGGCTGCCGGCCACCAGCACCGGGGGCCCGCAGCCGTCCTGGGCCGGGGCCGCAGATCTCCCTGACGAGGAAACGCCCCCGTCACCCCCCTTCCCGCGCCGGGGAGGGGCTGGGGGAGAGGTCGCCGTCACCGTCGGGGCGCTCGCCGTGCCGGCGCTGCCGGCCCTCGGGCTGTTGCTGCGCTTACCCGGGGCGGGGCGCCCGCCGGTAGGGGGCAGTCTCCGTTTCTGGGGCGCCGCGGCCCGCCTGGTGGCCGCGATGCTGGCGGGTGGGCGGTATCTGCCGGCGTTTGTGGTCGACGAGGATGGGGAATGGGCGACCTGGGCGCCAGCCTGGAACGATCCGCGGGACAGCGCGGGGCGTGCGCGGCTGGCCGCCGCCATGCCGGGTGCGGCGGGCGCAGCGACGCCCGGGCTGGCGCCGGCCGAGCTCCTGGCGAGTTTCTGCGACACCCTGGTCGCGGCGGCGGTGCCGCAGTGGGGCCGGGGCGCGGCGCTGCCGCCCCCGCCCCGCCCGGGGGTGCCCCCGGGCGGCCAGGCGGCCTACGAATGGATG
>DATGEF010000029.1:0-3710 GCA_035310405.1 Chloroflexia bacterium
CGATCTTGCTCGCGTTGGCCGCAAAGTCGCGGAAGGCCAGGGCGAGCACCAGCCGGGGGTCGAGCGCCGCGTAGGGCGTCAGCCCGATACGCGTGGCCTCCGCCTCGAACGTGGCCTGCTGGCGGGCGTTCTCGCCCTGCAAATTGACCAGCTCCTGGCGCCGCTGCTCCAGGTCCACCGCGGTGGACAGCTCGTTCTGCTTGATTTTGCGCTCTTGCTCCACGGCGTCGGCGCGGCGCGAGTAGATGGCCTGATCGGCCCGTTTTTGCAGCGCCTCGCGATACTCGGCCTCCAGCGCCTTCGTCATCTCGGGCGTCGCCTTGATCGCCGTGAAGAACAGGCTGAGGCACTCGACGCCCATCGCGGCCAGGATCTGCTCCTCGCGGATGCGGGCCAGGATGGTGCGGGCCAGCGGCTCGGCACTGCGCAGCGCGTCCTCCAGCGAGAGCTGGTGCAGCTCGGCGCGGGCATGCATCTGCACGATGTTGACGATGCGGCCATCCAGCTTGGCCGGGTCCTCGGACCGGTACTTGCGCGTGTGCGGATCGATCGTGAAGTTCAGCAGCTGGGCGATCGTCTCGGGCGCCGCGATCCGGTAGGTGATCTGGCCCTGCAGCGTCACCGCCTGGAAATTCTGGGTCGCCTCGTTGAGCACGAAGAGCGCATCGATCGTCGAAACCGGCACGCGCACAATCGACGTGCTGGGCGGCCAGTACCAGAAGGCCCGGCCGGTCCCTTGCCGGAAAACCCGGCCGTTGGCATAGGCCAGGATGTACTCGGTGGGCTCCGACTTGAAGTAGCCAATCAGCGGCATGTCGATCTCCTTTACCGGTCGCCCGGCCAGGTCCCGTCCAAATAATGCTTGACGAGTCCGGCATGGGATAGAGGACTCGACAAATCCGTGGGATCACAGTTCGTCTCATAATCCAGCAGCAGCACCGTCTCCGTGGCGCCCAGCGTGCGCAGCTGGGCCACCAGGTCGGCCAGCCGGTGCTCCAGCACCCAACGATAGGCCGGCAGGTAAATAGCCTGGCGGGCCTCGGCATAGGGCAAAAGGGCCGTGCCGGTGAGCCCGGCCCGGTGCCCACGCACCTTGCCATAGGTCCGGCTGCTGCGCTTCAGGCCGTGCATCGTCGTGATCGCCAGACGGGCCGGGTCGACATCCGCCTTTTCGAAGACCTTCAATCCCTGCCAGATGCCCTCTACGCTCGCGGCGACCACGCCCGGCGAAAACGGCACCGGGATGCCGCCGTGCGGATAAAAGGGACTGAAGCGCATCCAGGGGTCCGGCCCGCGGGAGGTCAGGTCGAGTTGCAGCGCCGCGCCGTGGCGCTTGCGCAAGGTGGCGGCGGACGTCCGGCGGTTGGCCACGAGGAACGGCATTTTCTCTCCTACGCTAAAAGCTCTAGACTTCGGCGGCCGGGTTAAAACCCTCTATCCAACAGCCTTCATGTATCTTATACACTAAGTATATCACTGTTTGCGCTGGCTGTCAATACCCTGCGCGGGCCGAATCCGGCGGCTACATCGGATGGCCGCTGCCGCCTACATCTCCGGGGCCTTCCTGCGTGCGGCGGGCGGTGTTATAGTTGAGTCCAGGCGGGCCCGCAGGCCTGCCGCTGAGAGGAGCTCTTCGTATGGGTGCAATGGGCCACGGTCCTGGTCGCTGCTGCACTGGCTATCCGCCAGTGTGGCCGGGCTGTGCCTGCGCGCTCTGGCTGACTTTCAGCTAACCCCGCACCATTCCGGCGACTGAGGGCCATGGGGACAACACCCCGTGGCCCTTTCTCCTTTCCCCGACCACGCTGCCCACCTGTGCAGCCCTCCAGGATCGACGCCTCCATCCGTCTACCGCGGCCCCCACGCGGGGCCGCCCTGTGCCGCCGGGTTACCATCCGGCCGGCGACTCACACGCGGAGGTGCATCCATCGATCCTTTTGCGCAGCGATCTGTCGATCTGTTTGCCGGCGGCGTCGCCGACCGGCGCAACATCCCGGCCCTGGAGGCCTGTGCCGCGCTGTTTGGGGCCACGCTCTGCCTGGAGCAACGCGGCATCCCGTCCGGCTATGACCTGGTGTTGGCCCTGGAGACCGGGCCAGGCGCCCGGAATCTATTTACCTATCGCGTGCCGCCGGCATCGCGCATCGCCGTGCTGGTCGGCAACGAGCGGCATGGCCTCAGCCCGGCCACCCGGGCGCGGGCCACGGCCCTCGTCGCGATCCCGATGCGCCGCCGGGGCGTGCAATCGCTCAACGTGGCCAGCGCCGCGGCGATCGCCCTCTCCCAATTCGGCACGGCCGCCCTGCGCGGACGCCCGCCGGCCGCGCAGGGCCACCGGCCGGCCCTCGTCTTTCTGCACCCGGCGGACCCCGCTGAGTTCGGCAGCACCTTGCGCACCACCTGGACGCTTGGTTGGGACCGCGCCGGCCTGGTCGATCGCCGGCAGGTCTGGTTCACCCGTGACCGGGCTATCTATGTCCAGGGGCGCGGGGCGGCCCGGCGGCATAAAAATCCGCTGCGGGTCTACCCCTGCGACCCCGCGCCGGCACACCCGCTTTACCATCACGGCATCGTGATCACGGCGGCCGGCCCCGCGCCATCGCTCTGGCAGACTCGCCTGTCGCTCGGCCCGTCGACCGCTCTTTTCTTCCCCGATGAAACGCCCGGCGCGATTCCCGCCACCGCGGTCCCGTACCACCAGTTGGCCCGCCAGGTACAGCACGTCAGCCTGGCGCTGCCGGCTGGCCTGGCGTCGTATCACTACCGCCTGGTCACCGCCATTGCCCTGGCCGAGATTGCCCGGCGCCTCGGCTGGGGGCCGCCCTGAGGCGATCCGGGCGCGAAGCGTGAGCCTGGCCAAAGGACCGGCGGGCGGCCAGGGCTTATGCGTTCTGGCGGTGCGGGCCGTAGACCCGGTCGCCGACCTTGCTGGGAGGCCGAGCCGACCACGAATACGCCACGAATACACGAATAGATCGCTCCGCACGGAGCGGTGGCGGGTGGCGGCCCGGGCGGCGCCGGGACATTCGTGTCTGCGTGTGGCCTATTCGTGGTCGGCTCGGCCTCCCCGTCCCAGAACGCATAGGCCCTGGGTGGGAGGCTGCTCGTCAGCCTCCCGCCGACCCGATGTGATATGATGGTCTCTGCCTTCGGTTTCATAGCCCGGCCTCAATTAGCCGGGAAGACACGCAACGAGATCGCGCTCCCTGCTGCGCGACGGAAAAGGAGCTAGAGCTATATGTGGGAGTATTTAAGCCTGTATGCGGAACGCGACCGCCACGAAATCTTCCAGGTGAAAAACTACCTGGAACCGGGCAGCCGGGTGGCTGAGGATACGGTACTCGCCCAACTGGGCGCCGACGATTGGGAACTGGTGAGCGTGGTCCCGGCTTACGGCGGGGGCGGCATGAATGTGAACCACCAGCTATATTTTAAGCGCGTCCGCCGCGCAGAGGATCGGGCAACCACGCCTCTGGATAGAAAAGCTACCTGAGTACCATCCTGAGAGCACGGCCGGGGCGGGGCGCTCCGCCGCCCCGTCGAGCCCGCGTAGGCGGGCTTTGCTCGTTGTTGCCGCGGCTTCAGCCGCCGGGCGTCCACTTTACAAGGGCACGGCTGGGGGCCGGTCGCTCCGCCGCCCCGTCCAGCCCGCGTAGGCGGGCTTCGCCCGGCCGTTGCCGCGGCTTCAGCCGCCGGCCCCCCACTTTACA
>DATGEF010000030.1:0-9054 GCA_035310405.1 Chloroflexia bacterium
AGGTCCCCGAAGCCCCGGAGACGAGCGGCTCCATCTTTGCCAAAGCCCGCAAACGCAAGGAAGAATTGGAGCAGACCCTGCGCCGGGAAGCCGAAGCGCGGGGAGAGGTCTACCAGCCCACCCCGGCGGCGGCGCCCGCCCTCCCACCGGAAGAAGCGGCCGAGCTCACCTACTGGCCAAGCCTGGAAGAGGATGTCGCGAGCCCGGCCCCGGAGGCCACCCCGGTGCAGCCTTTCGATTTCAATGCCCTCGGCATTCCGAGCACAGTGGATGTCGCCCAGGACATGGCCAGCTTGCAGCTGAGCCCGTTTGAGTTTGGCGACGAATCGCACGCCCCAGCGCTGGCGCCCTCCGCGGGCGCGGGCCCACCCTCCCTACTGCAAGATACGGGCACGCCCACGGTCGAATTTAGCGTACCTACCGGCGACAGCCCGGCGGCCGCGCCCACGACGGCGCAGGTCCCGGCCGCCCCTGAACCGGCCGCCCCGTCGACGGCGGGCGAGCTGCTCTGGAGCATCCCTGTGACTGGCAGCGAGCCGGCGGCCGCCCCGGCGGCTGGCGCAACCGGCCTGGACGCGGTCGATCACGGCTTTGGCGAAGAGGTCGCCCCCGGCCAGTTCGACTTCACCGGTCTGCCCCAGATCGACCTCGGCTCCCTCGACCTGACCCCGGAAGAACGCGCCTACCTTATGGGGGAGCCGGGCGCCGCCGCCGATATGACCACCGCCGAGCTGCCGGCGGCCGCCGGGGTGCCGGAACTGAGCCTGATGGATACAGACCTCACCAGCGCGAGCACGGCGCCCATCCAACCGTTCAGTTTCGATCCGGCGGCCTTCGAGGCCCCAGCGCCCGCCGCCGACGCGACGGCCGGGACCGCCGCGGCTATGGCGGAAGCTACTGATACGGGGCCGGCCGCGGTGCAACCCTTCAGCTTCGCCGAGGAGCCTGCGGCCGGTCCCGAGGCTGTCCAGCCCTTCAGCTTCGCCGAGGAGCCTACGGCCGGCCCCGAGGCTGTCCAGCCTTTCAGCTTCGACATTCCGGCGGGGCCGGAAGAGGCCGCGGTGCAACCGTTCAGCTTTGATCGGCCGGCCGCGCCGGCCCTGAGCACCCCGCTGCCGGCGGCCACCCCGCCGGAGCCGCGATTCCACATCGATACCCCGCCCGCGCCGCCCCCGACGCCGTTCGGGGCCGCCGCCGGCGAAGTCAGTCCCCTGGCGGCCGAAAGCTGGGCCGAAACCCCCGGGGCCGGCGCGTTTGACTTCAGCGGGGTGCAAATGGAACCGCTGGCGGCCGAGACCGAGACGACCGCCGCGGCGACTCCGGCCGTCGAGGCCGAGGCGGCGCCCAGCCGGCCCGTCCCCACCACCCCGCCGGCCGCGATCGCGCCGGCCGCGCCGCCCGCCGCGCGGGCGGTCGAACCCGTCGCGCCGGTGGCGGCCACCCCCGCGCCGGCCGCGCCGGCCGCCGTGCCGGCGCCCCCGCCCCTGGCGGCGACGCCGGCACCCCCGGTCCTGGCCAGCGGATCGATGGACGATCTCCTGCGCCAGCTCAAGGAGAACCCGACCGACGCGGCCACCCGCCTCGCGCTGGCCATCGGCTATGAGCAACGCGACGACTATCCCCGCGCCGCCGAACAATATCGGGAGCTGATCAAAGGGCGCACCGTCCCGACCAACGTGCTCGACATCGTCACCGGCAACCTGCGGGAGCTCGTCGAGAGCCAGGCGGAGAACCCCACCCTGCACCGCTTGCTGGGCGATGCGTATATGAAGCAGGGGTTGTTCCAGATGGCCATTAGCCAGTACAATTGGCTGCTGACCAAAGGAGTGCGCTAGGGACGCCTATGCCTGATCCGACGAATCCGGGCGGCAAAGGGATCGCCGATCTGGACATGCGGGAGATCGTCACGGTCACGCGGCCCACACTCGGCGCCCTCGCCCCCGTGGCCGCGTTTCGCGCCCTGCGGCTCGGCGGGCTGGAAACGGTGGCCGGCCCGGGGCTCAACCGGGCCGTCTACCTCGCCGGGCGGCGCTGGGCGCAAAGCCTGACCCTGGCCTCGCCCGCCGACCTGTTTCGCACCATGGCCGAGATGCGGCTGGGCGTGCCGAAGCTGCTCCACCAGAGTAGCGAGACCATCGAGATTGAGTTGGCGGAGAGTCTCAGCGCGGCCGGACTGCCGGCCGTGGGCCAACCCCTCTGCCACTTTGAAGCCGGATTCCTGGCCGGCGCGCTCAGCAGACTCACCGGCGGACGAGTCCAGGTCCGCGAAACCGCCTGCTGGGGCACGGGGCAGCAAAGCTGCATTTTTGTGGCCAAACTTGAACCCCGGAGCTGACGGGCCGGGTTCACCGCAGTCTCATCGCCTACGGGAGGGCAACTGAGTGAGGAAAATCGTAGAAGATCTGATCCGCATTGATGGCGTCATCGGCAGCCTGCTGGTCGGTAAAGATGGACTGGTGGTCTCCAGCACGCTCCTCGAAGATGAGGATGCCGAAGTCCTGGGCGCCATGTCCGCCGCTATGTTTGGCACGATCGCGAAAGCGGCCGAGCGCATCGGCATCGGCGCGCTGCGCGATACCATCGTCGAAGCGGCCGAAGGCTCGATCCAGCTGATCGAGGCCGAGGACCTCATCCTGGTGGTCATCACCGAAAAAGGCGTCAACCTCGGCATGATCCGCATCGAGATGCGCAAGGCCGCCCGGCGCGTGCGCGAAGAGATCCCCATGTGAGGTGCGGTAAAGGCACGCGAAAGATACGGCACGCGAAAGATACGGCACGCGAAAGAGAAGGAGTTTTCGACCATTGGAACGCACCCTGATTATTTTGAAGCCTGACGCGGTCCAGCGCGGCCTGATCGGCGAGATTCTGGGCCGGCTGGAGCGCCGCGGCCTGAAAGTCGTGGGCCTGAAAATGATGCCGGTCAGCGCCGATCTGGCTCGGGAGCATTACGCCGAGCATCTGGGCAAGCCCTTCTACCCCGGCCTGATCGACTATATCACCTCGTCTCCGGTCGTTGTGCTGGTGCTGGAGGGGAAAAATGCGGTGGCCGTGGGACGCAGCACGATCGGCGCCACGAATCCGGCGAACGCCGCCCCCGGCACCATCCGGGCCGACCTGGCCGTCGAAACCGGCCGCAACCTGATCCACGGCTCCGCCGATCCGGAGGCCGCGGCCCGCGAGGTAGCCCTCTGGTTCCAGGATCGGGAGCTCACCGCCTGGCCGCGGGAGACGGATCGCTGGATCCAGGAGTAGCCCCCCGCCCCGCCCGCCCCGATCTACTTATCGGCCTGGGGCTCTTGATCCTCGCTTTTGCCATCCGGGTCTGGGGAGTCACCTGGTCGCTGCCGTACGTGGGCCACGTCGACGAGCCGAAAATCGTCGACTCGGCGGTCCATATCGTCAAGACCGGGGATTTCAACCCCCACCTGTTTATCTGGCCATCTCTGGTCATCTACATCCAGGCCCTGATCGAGAAGCTGAACCTGATCTGGGGGACCTGGCGGGGCACCTATAGCGGCCCCGCCTCCCTCCCCGATCAGAACCATATCTTCGCCCTGGCGCCCGACCTCTACCTCTGGGGGCGCACTTTCAGCGCCCTGGTCGGGGCCGCCACGGTGACCGGTGTGTACCTGCTGGGGCGGGGGCGGCTCGGGCGCCCGGCCGCGCTGGCCGCCGCGCTGCTGCTCGGCACCTCACCCATCCAGATCGAGTATTCGCATTACCTGGTCACCGACGTGACGGTGGGCGCCTGTGGGCTGCTAGCCCTGGCCGCCGCCTGGTCCCTGGCCGAGCGGCCGAGCATCCGGGCCGCCGGGCTGGCCGGCGCGGCCGTTGGCCTCTGCGCCGCGGCCAAATACAACGGGCTCTATATTGCCCTGCCGGTGGCCGTGGCCTGGCTGCTGGCCTGGCGGCGCGACCGCCAGCAGCCGCCCCCCCACGGCACCCCGGCGCGTTGGTTAGCCGTTGGCGCCGGTATGGGACTGGCCGCCGCGATCGTCTTCCTGATCGCCAACCCGTACGTGCTCCTCGATTGGCGCGCCTGGTCACGCGGCTTCGTCTTCCAGGTCAACGCCTATGTCCCGGCCACCGACCTCGACCAGGTCGGCACCGCGCTCGCCAAACAGCTGAATGCCCTCTGGCAGACGGACCTCTTTATCCTGGCCCCCGGCGTGCTCGGCGGCGTCCTGCTGCTGATCGAGGCCATCCGCACCCGGCACACCCACCCCGAGCGCGCCCGCGCCGCCTGGCTGTTACTGCCTTTCCCGCCTCTCTACGTGTTGGCGATGAGTCGCTTCACAGAGGTCTACGAGCGCAATCTGATTATCACCCTGCCCTTCCTGGCCCTCACCGCCGGCTATGGCCTCGATCGCCTGGCCACCACCCTGGCCCACGCCTGGCCGCTACGACGCCCACGTACGCTAGCACCCCAACCAGAACCAAAACCAGAACCCCAATCAGCGGCCCAATCCAAAATCCAAAATCCAAAATCCAAAATCGCCTGGCTGGCCGTCGGGCTGGCGATATTGCTGGGGGCCGAGCCGGCGCGGCGCATGATCAATTTCGATCGCTACATGGCCGTGCCGGAAAGCCGCAACCAGGCGGCGGCCTGGCTGAGCACGGCCTTGCGCGCGGGGGACCGGGCCGCCGTCGAGCTCCACCCGCTCCAGCTCTGTGCGCCGCCGCCCTTTGCCTGCCCGGCGCCCGACGTCCTCGCCCCCAACAGCCAGTTGACGGATCGCCCGCCGGCCTGGTACGCGGCCCATGGCTACGATTATGTGATGCTGGTCGGCAGCGACATCGCTTTCCTGGGCAACCCGGGCGCCACCGGGCGCCGCCCGGGCGGCACGCTGGCACCCTACCTGGCCTTGCCGCTGGTGCAGTTGTTCGCCGGCGACGAAGAAGGCGGCAAAGGCCCGACCGTCCGGGTGTTTCGCACGGCGAGCAGCCCGGTCATTACCGGGGCCACGCGCAACGGGGCGCACTTCGGCACGGTCGCGGAGTTGTGGGGCTATGCCCTGGCCCCGCTCCCCACCGCCAGCACGCCGTACGACCCGGCCGCCGGCCCGCCGCCCGGCCGCTCCTACCGGCCCGGCGGGGCCGTCGGGGTGCATCTCTACTGGCGGGCCCTGCCGGGGGGCGCGCCCCCCGGCAAATGGACCGTGGCGTTACACCTGCTCGACGGAGCCGGCACGATCGTGGCCCAGGTCGACGTCGAGCCGATCAGCAGCGGCCACCTGCGCCCGGTGCGCGCCTGGTACCCGAACGAATTCCTGGACGGCAGCTACAACATCCCGTTGCCGGGCACCCTGGCCGCGGGCCCCTACCAGCTCACCCTCGCCCTCTACGACCCGGACTCTGGCCGCACACTCGCGGTGCAGGCCCCCGACCCGCTCCCCACCCCGGCGCTGACTCTCGGGACGCTGCAGCTCGTCCGCTGATCGCGCCCCTCCTGCCTACCAGCCGCGTCCCCCTTACCCTACATTACCACATTGCCGCGCCCTTCTTGACAGAATGCCGCAGAGGGTATATCATGGAACCCAAATCATGCTGCCTATGCTTGAGTTCGGCAGCAACGGGTTAGCTTGTTGTCAGGGCAGTCGCCGCGCCGGAGAGCCAGACGGGCTCCTTCGCCGAGGCGTACCGGCGCTGCCAGGGTGTGGCGGCGGTCCCGGGAAGTCTGCCGCCTTTCAACGTCTTCGTCCAACGAACCTTAACAACCGCATAGGAGGTAGTAATACCATGGACCTACTGTTGTGGGTAGGTATTGCCGTGTTTCTGCTGCTGGCGATCACCGGCGGTATAGCGGCCTACACTGCCCGAAAAGACGCGAGCGCGGCGCGCCAGCAACTGGCCACTGTCGAAAAGGACGCCGCCGATCGTGTCAAACGGGCGCAAGAAGACGCCCAACGCGCCCAGGAAGAATCCCGCACCCAGAAAAAAGAGATCGTGTTACAAGCGCAAGAAGAAAAGCTGCGCGTGCGGGCCCAGATCGAAACCGAGCTCAAAGAACAGCGCGTGCAGATCCAGGTGGTGGAACAGCGCATCCAGCGCAAGGAGGAAACGCTCGATCGGAAGATCGAAGCCCTGGACATGCGGGAGCGCAAAATCCAGGCGCGGGAGAAGGAAAGCGAGCAGATCAAGGACCAGCTGGAGAGCGCCCAACAAGAGCAACAGCGCGCCCTGGAGCGCGTGGCCGGGATGACCGCCGAGGAGGCGGCCGCCCGGCTGATGTACCAGGTCGAGCAAGAAGTGGCCCAGGATGTCGCGCGGCGCGCCCGCGAAGTCGAGCTCCAGATCAAAGAGGAGGCCGACATGCGGGCGCGGAAAGTTATCTCGATCGCCATCGCCCGGGCGGCCTCGGACTACGTTCCCGAAATCACCGTGACCACCGTCCCTCTCCCGACCGAAGAAATGAAAGGGCGCATCATCGGCCGGGAAGGGCGCAACATCCGCGCGATTGAGCGCGCGACCGGCGTCGACCTGATCATCGACGAGACGCCCGAGTCCATCACGCTGTCGGCTTTCGACCCGGTGCGCCGGGAAGTGGCCCGCCGCACCCTGCAAAAACTGATCGCCGACGGCCGGATTCATCCGGCCCGCATCGAAGAAGTCGTGGCCAAAGTGCAGCAGGAGATGGATGTCCACATCCGCGAAGAGGGGGAACGGGCCGCCTACGAAGCCAATGTCCAGGGCCTGCACCCCGATCTGATCAAGCTGCTGGGCCGGCTCAGCTTCCGGACCAGTTATGGCCAGAACCAGCTGCACCATGCCATTGAGTCGTCCCGCATCGCCGCAGCCATCGCCGCGGAGATCGGCGCCGATATCAACGTCGCGAAAACCGCCACCTTGCTCCATGATATCGGCAAAGCCGTCGACCACGAGGTCGAAGGGCCCCACGCCCTGATCGGCGCCGATATCGCCCGCCGGCTCGGGCGATCGCAAAAAATCGTTCACGCGATCGCCGCCCATCACTCCGAGGAAGAACCCCAAACCATCGAAGCCTGGATCGTCCAGGCGGCCGACGCCCTCTCGGGCGGCCGGCCCGGCGCGCGGCGGGACAGCGTGGAGCACTACACCAAACGGCTCGAAGCGCTGGAAGGCGTCGCGAACTCGTTTGATAGCGTGGAACGGGCCTACGCCATCCAGGCCGGCCGCGAGGTCCGCATCCTGGTTAAGCCCGATCGCATCGACGATCTTGGCGCGATGCGCCTGGCCCGCGATATCGTCAAAAAGATCGAAGAAACGCTGGAATATCCCGGGCAGATCAAGGTGACGGTCATTCGCGAGACTCGCGCGGTAGATTTCGCGAAGTAAAGCACCGTAATTTCAGGCCGACGTCGCGGCCTCTCGGCCCGCAGCGCCCGCTGCCCGGCCGGCAGGCCGGCGGCCGGCGGCCCGCCCGCCCCCGGAGGCGGGGCGCCCGCGGCGCGCGCCCCCGATCCGTTACCTGCTCCGCGACGACCTCTTACACATCTTGCAGCGCGAAAGCCACGGGCCTTGAGGCCCAGTGAAGGAGTTATAAAAGCCATGGGCCGCACCTACGACGACCTCAACCTCAAAGACATCAAGATCGAGCCTGGCGTTCGTTTCCCTCCCGAACCCGAGACCGACACCCGGAGGGCTCCGTCACTCCAGCTGGAGACATCCGTCGACCGGCCACCCGAAACGCTACGCACGTTCCCCGCCCGCGCGCCGCACTCCACACCCCACCGCGACGGCGCGCCGGCCCGCGAGGAGGAGGGGGAAGAGGTCCTGAAGGTTTCGGCCCATTCGCGCCCCAGCGCCGTCGCCGGCGCCATTGCCGGAGTCGTTCGGCACCAGGGCCGCGCCGAAGTCCAGGCGATCGGCGCCGGGGCGACCAACCAGGCGATCAAGGCGGTGGCCATTGCCCGCGATTACCTGGCCCCCGACGGGATCGATATTGTGTGTATACCGGCCTTCATCGACGTCACGATCGCCAATGAGGAGCGTACCGCCATTCGCCTGGTGATCGAGTCGCGCGGCTAGGGCGTCCGGTCGCCTCCGCGTCCCCCGCCCGCGCCGGGCCGGCACCGCACCTCCAGTGCCGTCCCCTCTACATCCCGAACCCCGCCCTGCGGCGCCCCGCGAGGTCGGGGTTTTTCTATGCGCTCCGGTCTCCAGAGCGCCTATGCTGTGTCTATTTGTCTATATTATAAGGAGCGTTCATGTCGAAGCTTGATCTGCATTGCCACACCACGGCGTCGGATGGCACCCTGGCCCCGGCCGCGCTCGTGGGCCTGGCGCATAGCCTGGGCATCACGACCCTGGCCATCACCGATCATGACACCACTGCGGGCTTGCCGGCGGCGCGCCGCGCCGCCGCCGCGGCCGGCATCGAGCTCATCCCCGGGATCGAGTTCGGCTGCGATCTGCCCTATGGGGAGATCCACCTGCTGGGCTACTTGTTTGACGACACCTACCCGGCCCTGGTCGCCCGCCTGGCCTGGTTGCGCGAGGGCCGCACGATCCGCGGCCAGGAGATGGTCGCGAAGCTGAACGCCCTGGGCGTCCCGGTGGCCTGGCCCCGCGTGCAGGCGATCGCCGCAGGCGGCGCGGTCGGCCGGCCCCATGTGGCCCAGGCCTTGATCGAAGGAGGCTGGGTGGCCGATACGGACGAGGCTTTCAGCCGCTACCTGGCCTGGGGCGGCCCGGCCTATGTGCCCCGCCGCCGGCTGGCTCCGCCGGACGTGATCGCCTTGCTGCGCGCGGCCGGCGGGGTCGCGGTGCTGGCCCACCCGGCCCACATCCCCGCCCTGGAGCAGGAGCTCCCTGCCCTGGCGGCCGCCGGCCTGGCCGGGCTGGAGACCTATTACGGCCAGTACGACGCGGCCACCGTCGATCGCCTAGCCCGCCTCGCCGCCCAATTCGACCTCGTGCCGACCGGCGGCAGCGACTACCACGCGCGCGCGATCAAGGATCACGCGATGCTCGGGGGCAACCCGCCGCTGCCTGCGGATACCGTGGCCCGCTTACGCGCGCGCGGTCAGGGGGCACCCAGGGCAATATAGACGATCTTGCTCACCTGGCCGCGCG
>DATGEF010000031.1:0-12613 GCA_035310405.1 Chloroflexia bacterium
CAGAGATCGCCGGGTTACAGCAGGCCCTGCGCGCGGGCCGCGGCCAGCGCGGCGCCCCGGCCCTGGCCTACCACCCGCAGCTTCTGGTAGAGATGCTCCAGGTGGGATTTCACGGTGCCCGGGCCCAGGCCCAGCCGCGCGGCGATCGCTTTCGTGCCCAGGCCCTCGGCCAGCAAGCGCAGCACGTCCCGCTCCCGGCCGGTGAGGACGTCGCCCGGCGGGGGCGCCGGGCGGGTCAGCTGGTTCAGCAGCCGAGCCGCCAACGCCGGGGGCAACAGGGCCTCGCCCCGCGCGGCCGCCCGGATCGTGCGGATCAATTCGGGACCCTCGGCGTGCTTGAGCACATAACCCCGCGCCCCCGCCCGCAACGCGGCCAGCAATAACGCGTCCTGGTCATAGGTGGTCAGGACGACGGTCGCCGGCATGCGCCCTGCCGCGCCCGCGTGGAGCCGCTCCAGGACGGCCACGCCGTCCATCTCGCCCAGCTGCAGGTCCAGCAGCAAGACGTCGGGGTGCAAAGCCGCGATTTCGGCCAGGGCGGCCCCGCCATCCGCGGCCTCGCCGATGACCTCGATCTCCGGGTCGGCCGCCAGCAACCGGCGCACCCCGGCGCGGGCCAGCGGATGATCGTCGGCCACGACGACGCGGATGCGTGTCGGCGACGCAGGCACCGGGGGGTGGGAAAACATCAGGGGCAGGGCGACCCCGGCATAGGGCACCTCGATTTCGACCGTGGTGCCGCTGCCGCGGCCCGACGCCACGCGCAGCTCCCCGCCCAGCAGCCGCGCCCGCTCCTGCATCCCCAACAGCCCATACCCCGCGAGGGCGCCGTCCACGCGGCCCATGCCATCCGGCGGGATCCCCGATAGCTCGCCCAGGGCGGGCGCGTCGGGGTCGTCGGGCCGCGCGCCGACGGTGCCCGCCCCGGGATGGCGGCGATCAAAGCCCTGGCCGTCGTCTTCGACCGTCAGCACCAGCTGCTGGGCGCCGCTGTCGTACTCCAGCCGCACTTGCACGCTGCTCGCCGTGGCGTGGCGGCGCACGTTATGCAACGCTTCCTGCGCGATGCGCAAGAGCCCATCCTCCACGGCCGGGCGGACCGGGACGGGGGCGCCACTGACGGTGAATTGGTGGCGCAAGCCAGCGCTCCCGGCCAGCCGGACAATCTCCAGCGCCAGCGCCCCGGCCAGGTCCCGCCCCGCCAGGGCGGCCGGACGCAGGCCGAGGATCGTGCGTTGCGCCTCTTCCTGGCCGTAGGCCACCATCTCGCGCAGCACGACGAGCTCGTGGCGGACCTGGTCCGGCGGGCCGGCCCGGAGCGCGGCATCCAGCGCATCCACCTGCCGGCCGATACTGACCAGGCTCTGGATGACGGTGTCGTGCAGCTCCCGCGCCAGACGGGCGCGCTCCGCCCGGGCACCGGCCTCGGCGGGCGGGTCGGCGGCCAAGCGGACCGGCACGAGATCGGGAGCCGGGATCGGGGGGGCGCCGGCAGCGGCGGTCTGGGCGGTGACAGTGGGCATAGGTTCCTCGGGACCCGGCCAGGGCGTGGGCGGCAAACGCGGCCGGGAGTGTGAGCTCAAGTTGATTGAAGTATACCAAAATCGGCGCCATTCCCCAAACCCGCCCCCGGCCTATTTTCGCGGCCACGACTCATTGACAGAAATGTGATTGATCCGGTTGGTACATTTGTGCTATACTAGCAGGGTAGCACTGCTGGAATAACCCTTGACATCCCGGAGGCTCCCCATCGACGCCACGACTTTCCGCGACCGCCTGCAGAGCCTGGGCGTGCGCCCCCTGCGCCGCCCCGCGCCGGCCGACGAGGGATCGGGGGTCGGGGGTCAGGGGTCGGGCACGGACGAGGGATCGGGGGTCGGGGATCAGGGCTCCGATCGTCCGCAATCCAAAATCCAAAATCCAAAATCCAAAATCGATACGACGGCCTTGCCCGGCACCTGGCAGGATACGCCGCATGGGCCGTGCCTGGTCGTCGAGCACCGCTACCCGCTCGACCACCAGCATGGGGCCGTGCCGCTGGCCCGCCTGCTCGATCTGCCGGAGGAGACGCTGGGCCAGCTGGGGCGCAGCCCGGCGTTTCAGGGCGTCGACCGGCGCCGACTCCTCTTCTTCGATACCGAGACGACCGGGCTGGCCGGCGGGACCGGCACGTATGTCTTCCTCGCCGGCCTCGGCTTTTTCGACGAGGCCCACTTCGTCATCCGCCAGATCTTCCTGCCCGACCTGGGATCGGAGCGCGCCCTGCTCCACCTCTTCAACGACCTGCTCGGGCGCAGCACTTGCCTGGTCAGCTTCAACGGCCGCGCCTTCGATTGGCCGCTGATCGAGGCGCGCTTTACCATGAGCCGCATGCGCCCGGCCCAGGGCGCCCCGCTGCACCTCGACTTGCTCGCCCCGGCCCGCCGGGTCTGGAAAGATTGGCTGCCGTCGTGCGCACTGGGCACGCTCGAGTCGGCCGTGCTCCAGTACCGGCGCCGCGGCGACGTCCCGGGCTGGCTGATCCCGAGCCTCTATTTCGAGTATCTGCGCGGCGGCGGCCTCCACGCCCTCCTGCCCGTCTTCGAGCATAACCGGCTCGACGTGCTGTCGTTGCTGGCGCTGGCCGGCCACCTGGGCAGCCTGATCCAGGCACCGGAGGCGGCCCCGCTGGTGAGCGCGGAGTGCTACGGCCTCGGACGCCTCTATGAAGACCTGGGCGACTACGAGGCCAGCGTGCGCTGCTACACGCGGGCGCTGCGCGGCGCGATCAGCGCCCCCTTGCGGGCCGCGGCGCTCCAGCGCCTGACGGGGGCGCACCAGAAGCTGCGCCAGCACGAGGAAGCGTTGCGCATCTGGGAGGAGCTGGTGGCCGGGCAGACAACCCTGGTGTTCCCCTATGTCGAGCTGGCCAAGCACTACGAGCACCACACGCGCGAGCTCGCGCAGGCGGCCACCCTGGTCGGGCGCGCCCTCGATCTCTGCAAAGACCCCTGGGTGCGCGCCACCCTGCCGCGCAATACCCTGCCCCAGCTGGAGCGGCGCCACGCCCGGCTCCAGGCCAAGCTCACCCGGAGCGCGGCCGCATGTTAGCTGGCAAGGAGCAGCACGCCCAGCCCCCGGCGCGCCGGCTCCAGGGGCTGGGCGTGCTGCTCCTCGCGCTGGGCCTGACCGGGGGGCTCGGTGTGCGCGCCCAGGGCACGGCGCATACGTTCCCAGAGACCGGGCATACCGTCGCGGGGCTGTTCTGGGCGTATTGGCAAGCCCATGGCGGGTTGGCCCAGCAGGGCTACCCCTTGACCGAAGAGTTCACCGAAGTCAGCGCCCTCGACGGCCAGCCGTATACCGTGCAGTATTTCGAGCGCGCCGTCTTCGAGAAGCACCCCGAGAACCAGCCCCCATATGACGTCCTGCTCTCGCAACTCGGCACGGTGCGCTACCAGCAGAAGTATCCCAACGGCGCGCCCAACCAGCAGCCGGCCGCCGGCGGCGTGCGGTTCCCGCAGACCGGCCATGTCGTCGGCGGGCCGTTCCTGGCCTATTGGCAAAGCCATGGCGGGCTGGCCCAGCAGGGCTACCCGATCAGCGAGGAGTTCACCGAAGTCAGCCCGCTGAACGGCCAGCCCTACACGGTGCAGTACTTCGAGCGCGCGGTGTTCGAGAAGCACCCCGCGAACCCGCCACCCTTCGACGTCCTGCTCTCTCAGCTCGGCACCTTCCAGCTGCGCCAGAAATACCCGGCCGGGGTGCCCCGGCCCAGCGTGACCGCGTTTGGCAGCCCGGATGACCTGACCGTGGACCTGCATAACGGGATGATCTACTTCGGGGACTTCGGCAACGGCGCGATCAATCGCCTGGCGCCCGATGGCAGCCCGCCCCAGCCGGTCGCCACCGGCTTCCGCGAGCCGGAGGGCCTCGCCGTGGCCGCCGACGGCAGCCTGGTCGTGGTCGAGCAGGCGACCAACCGGCTCTGGCGCGTCGACCCGGCCCAGGGGACGAAACGCCTCCTGCGGCAGCTGGTGAACACCACGGGCCAAGATGGGGTCGACGGCCTGGCGATCGACCCGGCCAGCGGCGCGATCCTGGTGCCGGACAGCCCGAACGGCCGCCTGCTGGCCCTCAGCCCCGACGGCAGCACGCTGCGCACGATCGCCGCGGGCTTCACGCGCCCGACCGGGGTGGCCCTGCTGCCCGGCGGCGACCTGCTGGTGGCCGACGAGTTCGGCAACACGCTCGATCGGGTGACCCCGGCCGGCCACAAGACGGTCCTCAGCACGATGTACCAGCCCGACGACGTCGTGGTCGACGCCCAGGGCCAGGCCTACGTCAACGGGCTGAACGGCATCATCTATCACGTCGACCCGGCGACCGGCACCCGCACCGTGCTGCTCCGCGGCCTCCAGCTGCCGCACGGCTTGGCGGTCGACGCCCAGGGCCAGCTGGTCATCGCCGAAGCGGGCCGCAACCGCATCTCCTTCCTGGTCCCCTAACCCGGGGCCAGCGATCAGCGATCAGCGGTGTGCTACGCACCGCTTCGCGAACAGCGGTCAGCACTTGGCACTCAGGACTTTCCACTCAGGACTTCGTCCGGCCGGCTAGTGCCACCGGCGGGGGAACGCGCCTAGCGGCGCAAGCCGCGACTCACGAAGCCCGCCAGGCTTGAGAGCCTGACGGGCTTCCGATAGGGAACCCGGCGTAAAGAAACATCCCTTCGCTGCTATGCGCGTCGCTCAGTCCCAGCGTATGCCTTCGTGTTTCTTCGTGTCCTTCGTGTCCTTCGTGGATGCGTTAGTGCATCGAGTCCCCTTACCGAGCTCAGCACTCGCTATGGCCGCAGGGACATTTCTTGCAGCCTTCGACGTGCAGCAGGGTCGTGTTGCCGCACTCCGGGCAGAGGTCGCCGAGGGGCTTGCTCGCGCCCACCCGCCGCGCCGGCGTCGCCGCCACCGGCCGCACCGCGACCGGCGGGGCCACGGGGACGCTGGCCGGGGGCGCCGCGCCCTGCTCCGGGAAGTAGTGCTGCTGGAGCAGCTTGGCGATGGCGTCCGGCACGGAGAGCACGCGCTGCTGGCCGAAGCCGACCGAGCGGCTGCCGCCGATGCCGCGCAGCTGGTCGATCAGGATCTCGACCGGGATGCCCGAGCGTAAGGCGATCGAGAGCAGGCGCCCAATGCCTTCCGTCATAGCCATCAGGTCGGAGCCCGACTTGCCCAGGATCACGTAGGCCTCGCGCGGCTGCCCGTCGACCTCCGTGACCCAGAGCCGGATCGTGCCCTGCGGGGTAGGCATGCGGCCCATCCAGCCGCCGATTTCGCCGTCCGGCAGCGGCCGCGGCAGCACGGGGCTTGGCTCCACGACGTTCACCGGGGGCTGCTGCGCGGCCTCGCGCACCTCGGCCTCGATCGCCGGCACCAGGTGCCCGTTGCCGTGCGGGGCGGGGGTTCCGTTCATCGTAGGCACCTCCAGCGGCACGGTGGCGGGCGCCCCCGCCGGGGCCGCGGCCGTCTTCGCCACGGTGCTCATCGGCTGCTCCGACCGGCTGCCATCCCGGTAGATGGTGACGCCTTTGCAGCCCAGGCGATAGGCCAGCTCATACACCTCCCGCACCTCCGCTTCCGTCGCCTCCGGCGGGAAGTTGACGGTGTTATGGGAAACCAGGCCATTGACTACATACTCATGTGAGTCTTCCACCTCGATGTCGTAAAGCGGCAGGATTCCCGCATCCTCGACGGCTGTTACCTTGAATACTGGAATACTTGCGTCCCAGCCATACCGCGCCGCCAGTGTACTGGTAGCTGTTTCAGGGCGGCGTTGTTTGATGGAGCGCAGGCCGCTGTAGTGCGGATGGTTTGCTGGTAAGCGTGTTTGCTCGGCCAACTCGTTGTCGATGAGCACCTGGTACGCAACAAAGTGGACGGGTCCGTTTTTGTGGGGCTCAATGCAGTTGATCATGGTTTGCAGTTCGTTGCTCACCTCCACACCATAAGCCCACTGCCCGCTTTCCTTGACGAACTTCCGATGCTGGTGAACCAGGGGTAAGCCGAAGCTCTGGCAGAGTGCAGCGACCCCGCATGCGAGATCCTCCGACATCCCTGCGTAGATGGTCAGCCCCCGCTTCTCAACGTAGAACCCGTCCAGGGAAATACCACGCAGGAACGAGAGTTTCTCCTCGGCACTGCCGCAGAGAATCGCCTCCGGCACAAACTTTCCGTATGCGCCCCGCCCTAGCAAACCCTGCATCCATTGGCACAACCGCCGTGAGGTTATGGTCAGGGTTACGACATCATTCCGCAGATCCACATAACGGCGGGGAGTCTGCCCGAACAATTCTGCTGCTAATTGAGTGAAACGTTCGCCGACGATCTCGTTTTTTTCGCTCAGGCCGACCGCGCCCGTTGAAGCGGTGAGATGCCCATCTGCAGCGATCATGCCCAGGAACTCGGCCAGTTCCGGCGTCATCCGTTCAGGAATGCGGATTTTGTTTGCGTTAGTCTTGGATACACCCGCTACAGGCAACGCCTTACTACCCTGGGTGTGCGACTCCTGGAACCGGCCCAGAACCAGATCGCCTACACGCAACTCGGCCATAAGCCGCCAACCCTTGGGAGTCAAGACCCGGTGACTCTCAGTTGCACCCGTCAGGGTCGTGCCGTTATTCAGGCGAATGTGAGTAGCCGGTTTTTCCCCTGCATAATAGTGTGAGAGAATGCGGTGCCCGCCTGTCATGATCTCGCGACCTTCTAAGGACACAAAGGTGTCGGGTATCTCGATATCGCTGAACGACTCGACAGGAATCAGCCCTTCGGAGGTGGGGATCAGGGTCCCCGCGGCGAGGCATTTGGATACCGCATTATCCGTATATTGCTGGAACGCGGCCTGCATGCGCGCGTGCCACTCGGGGGTGACGTCGCGGGCGGTGACGAAGACGCGCTTGACCCAGTCCGGGACGCCCGGGATGTGCGCCAGCGTGCCGGTCGCCGCGATCTCCTCCATCAGGGCCGGGCTGTAGAAGCCCTCCTCGCGGGCCACCTGCTCGAAGATCTCGTTGACCTCCAGCAGCTTGTCTTTGTCCATGACCGTGCGCATAAAAGCCAGCGAGAAGAGCGGCTCGATGCCGCCCGAGGCCCCGGCGATGATCGATATTGTGCCGGTCGGCGCGATTGTCGTCACGGTCGAGTTGCGCAGCGGGCGCACGCCCTGGGCGTTGGGCCAGTGCTGGCCCTTGGGCCCGTAGATGCTCTCCTCCCAGTGGGCGAACGGCCCGCGCTCGGCGGCCAGCTGCTCGGACGCGTTCTTCGACTCGTCGTCGATAAAGCGCATCATCTGCTCGGCCAGGGCGATGGCCTCCTCCGTGTTGTAGCCGATGCGCAGCTTGTAGAGCAGGTCGGCCCAGCCCATCAGGCCCACGCCGATGCGCCGGTTACGGCTCGTCATCGCCTCGATCTCCGGGATCGGATACTTGTTCATCTCGATGACGTCTTCCAGCGCCCGCGTCGCCAGGTGGACGACCTCGCGCAGGGCGTCCCAGTCCAGATCCAGCTGCCCATCGCGCTCGAGCGTCAGGCGCCCGACGTTGACCGAGCCGAGGTTGCAGGCCTCGTAGGGCAGAAGCGGTTGCTCACCGCACTGCCCGGTCACCAGGCCGTTAAAGATCACCGTGTTGCGATCGGCCTGCGTGGTATCGTAGACCGGCTCCTGCCCCTCGTAGATAATTGCGGCGACCCGCGTCGTAAAGAGTTGCGTCTTGCGCAAGACCTTCCCTTCGGCCCACACCCGCACGCGCTCCCCTTTGTGCGGCAACGGGAAGCCGATCGCATCCATGAAGCGGGTGCGCGACTCGCCGTCGATGATCAGCTCAAATTGGGCCTGGTAGGCGTAGACTTTCCGGCTGCCGCGGCCATCCGGCATGGGGCGGGCGCCGGCCGGGCGCCGCAGCTTCAACGACGAGAAGATCCCGAAGTTGGCGAGTAGTTGCTGGACTTCTTTGAGCAAAACGGGCGTGCTGGACGCGAGCCGGATCGAGCAGGTCTCCCGACTCTCGGACACGCCGACCGTGCCATCGGTCTGGAACAGGCCGTGCAGGTAGCCGATCACGCATGCGCGCTGGCCCTGCCAGATCACCTCGGGCACGGCCAGCTTCGTCGCGGCCGTGAACCCGTAGCGCTCGGCCAAAATCCGGCCGAGGCGCACCGATCGTAGGGTGCTGAGATCGCGCTCCGGCACCACCACGGGCTGGACGACGTATTCTTTACGGGTCCCCTCCGCCGTGCCGGCCACCAGCGTGTTGACGTACTCGGCCACCGCCGGCATCAAGGCCTGGTCGCGGCCCCACAGGTTAATACAGGCCCCGCGATCCGCCGTGATATAGCCATCCCCGGCGATCAGGCCCAGCAGCAGCCCGAGCGAGTAGTCCCCCGCCGCGCCCCACTGGCCTTCACCCGATTGGACCAGCAGGTGGTCGCCCACCTGTAGATCGCGGAGTTTGACCTTCCCGCGGGTCGTGAAGAAGTCGTGCCAGGCGGTGGCCCGCACCTCATACCCGTCGGCCGTGACAACCCGGCTCACATCCGCCTGCTGCGCCGTCAGGAAGACCGGCACCGCCGGCCGGGTCGCGGTGCCGCGGCGCTCATTCACGACGCGGGTGTCGACGGTTGCCGTGATCGGCTGGCCGCTTTCATACAGCGCCTGCATGGTCATCAGACCCTGGTGCATATGGAGGCGCGTATCCCCCGTCACGCATGGATTCGTGCTCTCGACCTGGCCCAGCGCCGGGGTCGGGTTAGAGCGGCTGTTGTTGATCCGATCGATGAAGACGATGCCCGGCTCCCCCGTCTGCCAGGCGTTATGCACGATCTTGTCGAACAGGCGCCGCGCCGGCACCGTGCTCACCACCTGGCCGGTGCGCGGGTTGATCAGCGCGTGATCCGCGTCCTGCTCGACCTCCGCCATGAACTTCTCGGTCACCGCCACCGAGACGTTGAAGTTGGTCATCACCGACAGATCGTTCTTCATGTCGATGAACTCTTCGATGTCCGGGTGATCGACCGATAGAATCGCCATGTTCGCGCCACGCAAATTGTTACGCTCCCCGCGGGGAGGGCCAGGCGGTTTCCCCCTGGCTCTTACGCTTTCACGTAAGATCGGACCATATCATCAGAACCTTCCGGTTCTGTCGCGCGCTTGGTCTCTGAACGTTTCACCCCCTCACGAGGGCGACTTCGCTGCTGATTGCCCAATCCTGCTACTTTTCGAGCCGTCACGCCGACCCTTGCGGGTTACGTTGTGGCAAGCAGGCTCTCAGGGTGTCCCAGCAATTCACGCGATTTTACACGCGCCATTGGACTTAACGCGTGCCACCTTGCTTGATCGCGCCGGTGGCGGCATCGAATACTTTCATAAAGCTGACCGGGCCGCTGGCTTTGCCCTTGGTGGTCATGACGATATCGTTCTTGGGCCGCAGCTGGCTGAACGCGAACCCCGTGCCGCCCCCTGTCTGGTGTATAAGTGCCTGGTGGCGGATCGTGGCAAAAATGTCGCCCAGGTCGTCGCCTACGGGGAGCACAAAACAGGCGCTCAACTGCTGCAAGGGCCGGCCCGCGTTCATCAGGGTGGGCGAGTTGGGCAGGAACTCCAGGGAGCGCATCAGACGATAGAAGCGGTCTTCCCAGGCGGCCACATCTCCGCCGTAGCGGCCCTCAGCCGCCGCCAGGTTGGCCGCCACCCGGTGGAACATCTCCTCCGGCGTCTCGATCACCTGGCCGGTCTCGTCCTTGACCAGGTAGCGGCGCTCCAGCACGGTGATGGCGTTCTTGGCCAGCGGCACGCCGATATCCGGGTGGTGGGTGGGGGTATCCAGCCCCCGCGGTTTGGGCTTCTTCATCGCAACCTCACTGCTCGAAATAGGGGGGTTAGGCGCCCCGGCCCGTCACGCCGGGGAGCGATCGCTCGCCGTATTGCGCTGCAACAGCGCCTCGATGGCCTGCCCCATCTCCGCCAGGTCGGCGAAGTTGAGATAGACGGAGGCAAAGCGGATGTAGGCGACCTGGTCGACCTCGCGTAAGCGGTTGAGCACCAGCTCGCCAACGGCTGGGGCGGGGACTTCGTTGCCCCCCAGGCGGAAGATCTCGGCTTCGATGCTGTTGACCAGGTTCTCGATCGTCTCGGCGCTCACCGGCCGCTTGGTGCAGGCCAGCTGGATGCCGGATTCGATCTTGCGGCGATTGTATTCTTCGCGTAAGCCGTCTTTCTTGACGATCATCAGGTTCACCGGCTGGACCCGCTCGTACGTGGTGAAGCGCTGGCCACAGTTGTTACAGCGCCGCCGGCGGCGGATGCCGTCCCCGTCCGGGGGCTCGCGCGTATCCAGGACCTGGGATTCGCCTTTATGGCAATAGGGACAACGCATAGGGCTCCAGCAGAGGCGGGGAAGGGGCTCAATTGCTTGAGCCCCTACTATATTTAGACCTTCAAGACAGCTTAGGCACTAGATATGGGAAGATTGTAGCACGGTTCCCCAGATCTGTCAAGACCTTTTTCCCCCGGTTTATCCACCGAATCGCCTTGCCGCCGGCCGCCACATCGCGTAAGATAGAGGTATCCCAGGCGCACCACGGGCGCACAGCGCCCGGCACCCGGCGATCCGGATGATGGCCCAGGATCGATCTTGGGAAGGATGGCTATTATGCGCCGAAGGTGGTTCCGCTGGCTGCTAGCCGGCCTGGCAGCGCTCGGTATCCTGGCCGCGGTCCGGCTGACGAGCCGGGCTGCGGCCACAGCCACCCCCGCGCCTCGGCCTGCTTGCCAGGTCGGGAGCTGGCAGCCGGGGGCACCGTATCCGATCCCTATCGGCGGCGCGGCCGTGGTCGCCCTGGGCGACACCCTCTACAGCTTCGGCGGCTTTACCGCGGGCGGCGTGGTTGCTGCGGCCTATCGTCTGGATCCGGGGGCCACGACTTGGACCCTGCTCGCTCCGCTGCCGAGCCTCGATTTCGAGGTAGCCGCCGCGACCGATGGCACCTATGTCTATCTCGTGCTCGCTGGGGACCCAAACAACCCGGATCACCTCTATCGCTACGATCCGGCCACGGACCAGTATACCCGGTTACGAGACGCTCCGTCCAACTCCGACTTTCCAGAGCTGGCCGACCTGGCGGGCCAAGTCTATCGCCTTGGCCAATCCGTGAACTTCAGTGTGGAGCGCGTCGACCGCTACGACCCGGCCAGCGACACTTGGGCGCCGCCGGGCACGGTCCCAAACTACCCCATTACTGGCGCCAATCCGCTGCTGCTGAGTTACCGAGGGGCGTTATACGCGGCGGGGGGCGGGTTGAGCACCCACACATACCGCTACGACTCGACCAGTAATCGCTGGGATGATGCCGCGATGGCCGATCTCCCCGCGCCCCATCTGACGGCGGCGCAAGGGCTCGTCAACGGCCGCTGGGTGATCGCCGGCGGGTTTGCGGGCACCCCGCGCACCGCGGACGTAATCGGGCTGGATTTAGCGCAGCCCAGCACGCCCTGGGTGCCCCTCGCCTCCCTGCCCCAGCCCCGCAGCTTTTTGCCCAGCACCGGCACGGGGGCCGCACTCTATGTGATCGGCGGTGTGACAGACGATCCCCAGAAACCATTCCTCACCGATACCGAGATCTACACCGAGGCTGCCTGTCCGACGGTCACGCCCTGCGCCGGCTTCACAGATGTGCATCCAAGCGATTACTTTTACCCGGCGGTAACCTACCTGGCGCAGCGGAACGTCCTCAGCGGCTACAGCGACTGCTCCTTCCGGCCTTACAACAATACCACCCGCGCCCAGATGGTCAAGATCGTGGTCCTCGGCTTCGCCCGGCCCGTGGTTACCCCGGCTGGCGGCACCGCCACCTTCGCCGACGTGCCACCGGCGTTCCCCTTCTTCAGCGTGATCGAGACGGCGGCGGCCACGCAGATCATCTCGGGCTATACCTGCGGCGGTCCGAACGAACCCTGTGATAGCGCCAACCGGCCCTACTTCCGCCCCTATGCCGACGTCACCCGCGGCCAGCTGAGCAAGATCGACGTGGTGGCCGCCGGCTGGGCCGCGCTGAGCCCACCGGGGCCAGGCACATTTACGGACGTGGCCCCCAACACCGCCTTCTATCCCTTTGTGGAAACGGCGGCCTGCCACGGCGTGATCTCCGGCTATGCCTGTGGCGGGCCCGGTGAGCCGTGCGATCGCACCAACCGGCCCTACTTCCGCCCGTACAATGCGGCCACCCGCGGCCAAATCGCCAAGATCGTCGACCTGTCGATCACCGGCAGCAGCCCCTGCGACACCACGGCCACCCCAACAGTAGTGGCCAGCGCCACCGCTCCTTCCAGCCCGACGCCCACCCCGCCACCGCCGACTGCGCCCCCGCCCGCGCCCAGTGCCACGGCCACCCCGACCGCCACGGCCAGCCCGATCGCCACGGCGACCATCCCGCCCTCGGCCACCCTGACCGGGACGATCACGCCGACCAATACTCTCCCACCATCGCTGACTGCGACGCCGACCCCACCCGGGCCGCCCTCGCCCAGTGCCACGGGCACCCCGCCCGCCGCCACAGCGACCAGTACCCCCTGTCCCAGCGTGGCTCTC
>DATGEF010000032.1:0-3324 GCA_035310405.1 Chloroflexia bacterium
ACTGCCGACTGACGACTGACGACTGCCGACTGACGACTGACGACTGACGACTGGCGACTGACGACTGACGACCGCCGACTGACAACTGACGACTGGCGACTGACGACTGACGACTGACGACTGACGACTGACGTATGGCGATCATTAAATCGACCCTCGATCCCGGCAGTGACGACTTCCGGGCCAATTATACGGCGCTGGCCGGCCAGGTGGAGGAGCTGAAACGCCGCCTGGCCCTGGTCGCCCAGGGCGGCGGCCCGGCCGCCATGCAGAAGCACACCGCGCGCGGCAAGCTCCCGGCGCGCGAGCGCATCCGCTTGCTGTGCGATGACGGCACGGCCTTCCTCGAATTCAGCGCGCTGGCCGCCAACGGCCTGTACGACGACGACGCCCCGGCCGCGGGCATGATCACGGGCATCGGCGTGGTCGCCGGCCAGGAGTGCGTGATCGTCGCCAACGACGCGACGGTCAAGGGCGGGACCTACTACCCGATCACCGTCAAGAAGCACCTGCGCGCGCAGACGATCGGCTGGGAGAACCAGTTACCCTGCATCTACCTGGTCGACAGCGGCGGCGCGTTCCTGCCCCTGCAGGCCGAGGTCTTCCCCGACCAGGAGCATTTTGGCCGCATCTTCTATAACCAGGCCCAGATGTCGCGCGCGGGCATCCCCCAGATCGCCGTCGTCATGGGCTCCTGCACGGCTGGGGGCGCGTATGTCCCGGCCATGTCGGACGAGACCGTGATCGTCAAGGGCACCGGCACGATCTTCCTGGGCGGTCCGCCGCTGGTCAAGGCCGCCACGGGCGAGGAAGTCACCGCCGAGGAGCTGGGGGGGGCCGAGGTCCACTCGCGGATCTCGGGGGTCACCGACCACCTGGCCGTGGACGACCCCCATGCCCTGGCCATCACGCGCGATATCGTCGCCCACCTGCACCGCCGGCACTACTACCCCTGGGAGGTGCTGCCGCCGGAAGAGCCGCTCTACCCGGCGCACGAGCTCTACGGCGTGATCCCGCAAGACGTGCGCACGCCCTACGACGTGCGCGAGATCATCGCCCGGCTGGTCGACGGCTCCCGCTTCCACGAATTCAAGGCGCTCTACGGGCCGACCCTGGTCTGTGGCTTCGCCCACCTGCTGGGCTACCCGGTGGGCATCCTGGCCAATAACGGCATCCTGTTCTCGGAGAGCGCGCTCAAGGCCACGCATTTCATCGAGCTCTGTGCCCAGCGCCAGATCCCGCTCGTCTTCTTGCAGAACATCACCGGCTTTATGGTCGGCCGCGAGTACGAAAACAAGGGCATCGCCAAGGACGGGGCCAAGATGGTCATGGCCGTGGCCAACGCCAACGTGCCCAAATTCACCGTCATCCTCGGCGGCAGCTACGGCGCGGGCAACTATGGCATGTGCGGGCGGGCCTACGGGCCGCGCCAGCTCTGGATGTGGCCCAACGCCCGGATCTCCGTCATGGGCGGACGGGAGGCCGCGAACGTGCTGCTCACCGTGCGCCTGGACAACCTGCGGGCCGCGGGCCAGGATCTGAGCCCGGCCGAGCGCGCGGCGTTCCTGGCGCCGATCATGGAGAAGTACGAAGCCGAAGGCAACCCCTATTACAGCACGGCCCGCCTCTGGGATGACGGCATCATCGACCCGATCGACACGCGCCAGGTGCTGGCCCTGGGGCTCGCGGCCGCCTGCAACCGCGAGACGCCGGCCACCTCGTTTGGCGTGTTCCGCATGTAGCCGGACACGTAACCGGATCAGAAGGAGGGGTATGACGCATCTGGCGGGCGAAGACGGCGGCTGGAAGTACTACGAAGTGCCGCGTAGTGAATTCTATGAGGAGCTCGGCGCCGTGCTGGCCGAATTCTCCGACCTGCTGTTGGAGGACCCCCAGGGGGCCCGCAAGCTGGACCAGGACCCCTATAACGACTGGTTCTACTGCGGCTATGGCGGCGACGAAGACAGCTTCCGCGTCAGCCTCTGGCCGGCCTACCTGCCGGTGGTCGAAGCCTATGAGGAGCAGCAGATCGACGAAGCGGAGTTCCGCAGCCAGTGCTGGCCCAAGACCGGCATGCTCCCGGTGACGATCCACCTGGGCGCCGCCGATGCGGTGATCGAGCTGGCCGAGGACGAGCTGGCCATCCAGGAGCTGGCCAACAGCTTTGCCGACTTTGCCGGCATCCAGCTGGTCGACGATTGGGACGACACGCCGCCGGCCGAGTCGGCGCCGGGCGTCCCCGAGGAGCCGGCCCATGAGTGATCTGCTGCTGGAGCACACGGGCGCCGTGGCCCGGGTGACGCTGAACCGGCCGGCGGTGCATAATGCGTTCAATGCGGCGATGATCGCCGACCTGGCGCGGATCTTCGCCGAGCTGAGCGCCGATCCGGGGGTGCGCGTCGTCGTGCTCGCGGGGGCCGGCCCGTCCTTCTGCGCGGGCGCCGACATCCACTGGATGCAGGAGAGCCTGGCCTACAGCGAAGCCGAAAACCTGGCCGATGCCCAACGCCTGGCGCTGATGTTGCGGGCGATCGACGAATGTACCAAGCCGGTCGTCGCCCTGGTGCAGGGCGCGGCGCTGGGCGGCGGCGCCGGGCTCGTCGCCGTGGCCGACCTGGTCCTCGCCGAAGAGGGCGCCCGCTTCGGCCTGACCGAGATCAAGCTCGGCATCGTGCCGGCCGTGATCAGCCCCTTTGTGCTGCGCAAAATGCTGCCCGGCCCGGCCCGGGCGCTGTTCCTGACCGGCGAGCGCTTCTCCGCGGCCCGCGCCTATGAGCTGGGCCTGGTCACCACCCTGACGCCCGCCGGCCAGCTGGAAGAGGCGCTGGCCGCCGTGATCACGCAGCTGCACAGCAGTAGTCCGGCGGCGGTCCCCGTCGCCAAGGAGATCTGGCGGACGGTCCGGGGCCTCGCCCCGGAGGCCGCGTTCACGTATACCACGGGCACGATCGCCCGCATCCGCGTCAGCCCGGAGGGGCAGGAAGGGCTGCGCGCTTTTCTGGAAAAGCGCCGGCCGCAATGGACCGCAGGAGGGTGAGCATGGGTACGCATGGGTCACGAGGGTGGTTGGCCGGGCTGGGAGTGCTCATGGCGGCCGGGCTGGCCCTGCCGGCAGCGGCGGCCCCCCCGGCGGCGCCGCTGCCGGCGCGCGCCGCCGCGATCGATCCGGGGACGGCCTTTCTACGGGTCTGGTCGCGCAGCGACTGGCCGCTCAAGCTCCAGCTGGTGACGCGCTCCTGGACCTGGGGCCCGCAGCCCATCGACGCCCGCACGGAGCCCTACGCCGAAGGGGTAGGCGGCGTGCGCGTCGTCCAGTACTGGGAC
>DATGEF010000033.1:0-7168 GCA_035310405.1 Chloroflexia bacterium
GGTAGGTGTAGCGGTGCCCATCCGCCTCCACGCCATTGTGCGCGATGTAGAGGCTGAAGCCCTGTAGCCCCTGGGCCAGGCTGCCGAGCAGGCTATTGGCCAGCGCCGCATCGCCGGTGCGGGCGCGCGGATCCAACCAGCCGGCGCCCAGCTCCCAGCAGAGTAAGGGCAGCGCCGGGGGCGTGACCGCGCGAAAGTAGGCCGCCGCGCAAGCACTGCCCCAGGGATAATCGGTCGCCGGCGTGTGGCCGGTCATTTTCACATAGAGATCATAGCCCGGCAGGTCGGCCACGCCGGTGGCGATCTTGCGCGCCGGGTTGATCGGCGGGATGAAATTGGCGCTGTCGTTGTGGCTGAAAGGCACCGGCACCCCGGCGGCCACCGCTACCCCCCGGAGCCAGCCGAGATAGTCGTCGATCCAGGCTTCCAGAAACCGCTGGTAGTCCTGGGTCAGGCCGCGGCGGAAGGGGACACGCGGGGGGGCGACGGCGGCGAAATCCGGGTAATGGGCGCCCCAGGCAGCATTCAGCCGGTCGACGGCCCCATACTCGCGCGCCAGCCAGGCCCGGAAGCGCTGGACGGTATCGGGGTTCCAATCCCAGTGGCCCAGGCCGTTGGCATAAAGCAAGCCCGTTTCGTTGTCCAACTGCCAGGCCAGGATGGGGTCGTTCCAGAGGCCCGCACAAGCGGTCGCAACCTGGTGGTACCAGCCGGCAACGGCCGCGCGGTAGGCGGGGTGCCCGAGGCTATAGGCCTCCCAGAAGGGCCCGGCGACCGGCCGGCCGGCCCGGTCACGCATCAGCGCCTGGGGGATCGCGGTTTTGAGCCAGCGCGGGATACCAAAGCCCTGGTACTCGGCATAGATAAAGGGCCCCGGGCGGACGATCAGGGGCAGGCCGGCCGCGCGGCAGCCAGCGGTGAAGCCGAGCAGATCGCGGCGCGGGTCGCCGGCGCCGGTGAAATCATAACGGCCGGGTTCGGGCTCGTGCCAGATCCAGGGGACATACGTGCTGACGGCGTTGAAACCCAGGGCCGCCAGCCGGGCCAGGCCCGGCTCCCAGAGCGCCCGGTCGATGCGGAAATAGTGGAATTCGGCGGCGCGCAGAAACCAGGGCTGGCCGTCGAGCAGCAGGCGGCCCGCCGCCGGGCGCAGCCGGGGCGCGAACGGCGGGATCGGATCGATCAGAGTCGGCGCCGGGTCTTGCATGCGGCTGCTACCTATGGTAATGTTAGGTAAGGCTGAATTGGGCGCTAAAGATGAGGATCGGAACAGATGAACTATGCCACGGAGCTGCCGCCGCTGCCCCAGATCTTGATCGTCGACGACGATCCGCAGTTTTTCGCCATGCTCTACGATGCCCTGACCTTGGGAGAGCCCCGTTATGACGTCTCGGGCGCAGCCACGGCCGACCTGGCGCTGGACAGCCTGCAGCACACCACGTTCGACCTGGTCCTCGTCGACTACCGGCTGGCGGGCCGGGATGGGCTGGAGTTGCTGACCGAGCTGCGGATTCAGGAGCCCACCCTGCCCGTGATCATGATCACAGGCTACCCCCGGCCGGAGCTGCGCCGGCGCGCCGAAGCCCTGGGCATCGCGGCTTTCCTGATGAAGCCCGTCTCCGTGTCGGAGCTACGGCGCACAGTGCAGCAGGTGCTCAAGAGCCGCTAGGCGCCGCGGGCTGCGGCGTGATCTCCGGGGCCGGCAGGCCCAGCTCAGGCGCATAGGGCACGCCGCGCATCGTCTCATGCACCAGGAACTCCACGACCTTGCGCACGTCGCCCGTCTGCCGGTAGACCTGCAGCTGGCGGTCGGCCCCGGTGCCCATGTCCAGGATCTTCCGCACATAGCCGACTTCCTGCCGGCTGCCCAGATCGTCCACGACGTCGTCCACGAATTCCAGCAGCTCCAGGGCCAGTTCGCGCATCGGCACTTCGGCGCGCTTACCGAAGTCGATCAGCTTCCCGTCGATCCCATAGCGCATGGCCCGCCATTTGTTCTCCTGCAGCAGCGATCGGTGATACAGGCGGAAGCCGAGATTGCGCTCCCGCAGGCGGTAGAGCTTGACCACAATCGCCTGGAAGAGGGCGGCCAGGCACAACGTCTCTTCGGCGGTGACCGGCATGTCGCAGACCCGGAACTCGATCGTCGGGTAGAAGGGGTGGGGGCGGACATCCCACCAGATCTTCTTGGCGTTGTCGATACAGTTGGTCTCGACCAGCGTATTGACGAAGTTCTGGTACTCGCTCCAGGACTCGAAAGTGCTCGGGATGCCTGTGCGCGGGAACTGCTGCCAGACGACGGTGCGATAGCTTTTCAGCCCGGTGAAGCGTCCCAGCCAGAAGGGCGAGGACGTGGACAGGGCCAGCATATGCGGCAGAAAGTAGCGGGCTTCGTTCATGATCTGGACCCGGACGTCGTTATCGGGCACGCCGACATGCACATGCAGCCCGAAGATCAGGATCGAGCGCACGACATCCTGTAGATCTTCTTCGAGGATCTTGTAGCGATCATTGGTGGTGATCAGCTGGCTCTGCCAGTGCGAGAACGGGTGGGTGCCCGCCGAGACGATGGCCAGCCCGCTGCGGTTGGCCAGGTCCGAGATCGTCCGGCGGAGCTTGAATACTTCGTCCCGCGCGTCGCCGATCGTCGGGCAGATCTTGCTGACCGTCTCGACCATCGACTGGATCATCTCGGGCTTGATCTGATCGCCCAGCATGTGGCGGCCGGCCTGCGTCAGCATTTCCTGGATATGCGCCCGCAGGTCCCCGGTCGCCGGATCGACGATCTGGAACTCTTCTTCAATGCCGATACTGAACGGCGTGCCTTTTACCTGGTCGGCCATCGGGCGAGAGACCTCCTACTTCCGGGCGGATAACGCTATTTCGGCTCCACGATCATGGTACAGGTCACCGATCCGGTGCCGGCGGTGACGTTCAGCAGGGCCTCGGCCGAAAGCCGGGTCAGGACGCCGTGCGTGTCGCCGCCATAAATGTAGGGATCGGTATCGGTCGCCAACTGGACCACTGTGAGCCCGCCGGCGTCTGTCAGGTACGGGAACGGCTCTTTCTCCAGGATCACTTTCTCCTGCACCACGTACGAGGCCGCGGCCGCCTCGTCAAGGGCCCGCTCCCACTCCAGCTGCGAGACGGTCCAGCCGATATAGACGCCCTTGCCGCCGTATTCGTCGTTCGGTTTCATCACCAGCCGCTCCCGGTTGTCGCGGATGAAGGGCAACAGCTCGATCGTCCGCCCGTCATAGGTGGTGCGCCCCGCGGCGACTTTGCGCGTCCAGGGGATGTGCCGCTGGATGACCGCGATCTGCTCGGGCGTGAACAGGTGATAGTTAGCGTCGTCGTGCAGCAGGCCCAGGCTCATCTTCTTATGCAAGATCTTGGCCTGGAAGGCGTTCATGACCATGACCTTGCCGTCGACATAGGCGCGGGTGATCGGCGCGGCGACCTCAGGCTGGGCGAGCAACTCACTGGTCAGCACACGTTTGTAGAAGAGATCGATGGGGAAGTTCCCGACGCGCAGCCGCCGGCCGTCATACTCGCAGTCCTCGGGCCGGCAGATGATACACTCCAGGCCTTGGCGCTGGAAGTAGGCCTGGAAGAGTTCAAACTCGGTATAGGTCGGCACATCGGTCCAATCGACGATGGCGATCCGGGGCCGGGCGGGGAACTCGCTCGTGCCGCGGTGGGCCCGGAACTGCGCATACTGGGTCTCGATTTCGCGCATAAAGCGGTCGAGGCTGTAGATCGGCTGGAGGTTATATCGCTCCTGAAACCGCCGGATGCAGGGCAGCTCCTGGAACAGGTCCGATCCCGCATCGTCATAGGCGATCGCGGCCGGCGACTCGCCGTTGCATTCCACGAAATGCCAGGCATGCTCCGACCAGAAGCTGTCCATGCGGATGCTGGGCGAGGGCTCGTCAAAGCCCGGGTCGACCCGGGCCAGCCGCTCTTCTTCCGGCGTGAGGTCGAGCAGGGCGAGCAGCCGGGGGTCCTGCAGGGTAGCCTGGCGCAGGCGCGTCAGGGCGGCGGCCAGGGTATTGCAGGTCTGCTGGATGTAGGCATACTGGCGGGGCGTCACGAAGTGCGGGCGCAGGGTGCGCAAAAACGGCACCCCGCCGAAGGTCAGCTTCGCGCCGACCGATCGGTTGGCGAGCATCTCGGCTGACGCCTGGGCCAGGGCATGGTCGCCGTCGAGCATGTCGTTATAGGCCGCGATGATCGCCGCGGTGGACCCCAGGTTGAAATCGTCCAGGGTCTTCGGGGTAGCTGCCATGAGTCGACTCCTAGCTCTTGCCGGCGGCCTGTTCCTCGGGGACACCATCGGGGCCGGGGGCGGCCGCGGGCGCGTTCGCCGGGTGGTCCGTCGGGGCCGGGCGGGCGCCGCGCCCGGGGATCTGGTACGGGTGCCAGGCCCAGGCGATCTCCTGCGGATCGAGCAACGCGGTGACCGGGGCCGGCGGGTGCGTGGGCCCGACTTTGCTGGCGGGGCTGCCCGCCGGCGCCGCGGCCGAGTTGAGCAGGGCATCCCAGCGGTACTCGGCGCCGGGCGTGTAGCCGTGTAGCGCGCGCTCGATCACCAGCCGGCTCATGTTCTCGACCACCCACTCAAAGTACTGGTGGCCGACGCTGTGGTAGTCCATATCCGGCGCCACGTTCAGGAAATCGATCGCGTAGGGCACGCCGTCGCGCACGGCAAACTCGACCGTATTCATATCGAAGCCGAGCGCCTGGTTCAGTACCTGCGCGTCGTGGACGACCCGGGCGGCGAGCTCGGTGTCCAGGAAGGCGGGATCGTAGACGTAGCGCTTGTCGAAAGGATTGTCCGGCTCGTAGCGGATGGGCATGATGTTGGTCTGGCCCAGGCAGTAGCACCGCACATACTGGTTCCAGGTGATGCCTTCCTGCAGGATCATGCCCAGCTGCCCGGTCTGGTCGAAGGCCCAGATCAGCTCTTCGACGGAGTGGATCTTGTAGACATTCTTCCAGCCGCCGCCGATGAACGGTTTCATAAAGGCCGGCAGCCCGACGTAGTCGATCAGCTCCTGCCACGGGATGGGGTAGACCAGGTTGCGTAGCGACTCGGTCACCACGCCTTCGACATAGCTTTTCTGAGGCAGCACGACCGTCTTGGGCACGGCGACGCCGAGCTTGGTCGCCAGGGCGCACTCGAAGAATTTGTCGTCGGCCGACCACCAGAAGGGATTGTTGATCACGATGGTGCCTTCCAGCACCGCCTGCTTGAGATAGGCCCGATAATAGGGGATCTCGTGCGAGATGCGGTCGACGATTACACGATAGGGGCTGGGGTCGTCCATCCGCGTGCCGCCGAGCTTGACCAGCTCCGCCGTGATGTTGTGCTCCCGGCCTAGATCGTTGACGCGCTGGATGAAAGCGCCGGGAAAGGTGCTTTCGCGGCCACAGAGCAGGCCAATCTTCATCGGTTCGCTTGCCATCGTATGTACCTCCTGCATTGATCGGCATTGATCGGCATTGATCGGCATTAATCGCGTCGCGCCTAATAGAGGAACTTGACCGCCATGTCGCGCCAGATCGGCCAGTCGTGCCAGGCCCCGCCCCAGATGTCCAGCAAGTTCGGGACCGCTTTGGCCCAGAGCGCATTGGACAGCTTGCGGGTCGACTCCAGGCAGATATCGTCGGAGCCCACGGCGAGGATGATTTCCTGGGCGCGCATGCGGGCCAGGTACCAATCGTCATGCAGATTGGGCAGATAATCGATCGGCGAGTTGAAATAGGCTTCCTGATCGAGGCCGTTGGAGATCAGGAAGGCCAGGCCATAGGCCCCGCTCATGGCGACGATCTTCCGTACCAGGTCCGGGTGCTTGAAGCTAAAATTGACGGCATGATACGCGCCGAAGGAGGCCCCGGTGGTCACCAGGTTGTCGACCACCCCCGGATTGCGGTCCCGCCACCAGGGCAGCACTTCGTGGATCAGATAGGCCTCATACGCATTATGCCGCAAGGCCCGGTCGCGCACCGAGATGGATCGGTTATACCAACTTTCGTTGTCGATGCCGTCCACGCAGAGCAATTGGACCTGGCCCGCCTCCAGCCGCCCGGCGATCGCGTCGATCATCTTAAAATCTTCGTTCTGATAGAAACGGCCCATCGAGGTCGGGAATACCAGGATGGGCCGGCCCGCGTGGCCGAAGAGCAAAAACTCCATATCGTGCCCCAGGTGGGGACTGTACCATTTGTGGTACTCTCGATTCATGCTGCTGCAGGTCCTTTACCGCTACAACCCCGCCGCCGGGGGCCGAAATTCGTCGGGTCGCTGGGCGCGCCGGCCCCTGGGGGCCGCGCTCCGCTGATTGTAGCATGTTTGCCGCATAGGCGCAAGGACGCCCCGCCAACACACGGCGGGGCGCCCAGTGGCATAAAACCTGCTCAGCTGACCGCTGACTGCTGACCGCTGTTTGCTTTTTACATGGAGGCCTGCTATGGATGAGCCTTTAGATAAGCGTACCCTGCTGTTATCGGCCCTCTGGGGAGGGGCCGGGCAGCTGGCGAGCGGCCGCACGGAGCGCGGCCTGATCCTCGTGATCGCCAGCACGGTGTTTAGCATCCTGGGGGGCGTGTTGGGGGTGAAGCTCAAGCTGCTGACCGGCGGCCGCCGGCCGATCCGTGCGCTGCCCGCTACGCTGAATCCCCTGGCGCTCGTGTGGCTCGGCATCTACCTCTATAGCCTGTACGATGCCTATAACATCGCCACCGGGGCCGACGCAGAAGACGCCGACCTCCTCGACTACGAGGAATATACCCCCCAGGATACCGCCGAATCGTATAGCGCCGGGGCGAGTGGGGCGGCCTCCCCCACGGAGCCGAGCCGGCTCGGCTCTGAGGCCTCCAGCACCGGGCCGAACCGCGCCCGAATCACTACGGCGCTCGCCGATGCCGAGGCGGCCGACCCGGCCGCCGTGGGGGGCTCGGCCGCCGATATCCGGAGCGCGGATGTGGCGGTGCCGGGGGTGGCCCCGAGTGGGAGTGGGGACCACCCGCCGGCGGCGGACACGGGCGCAGGGGCGGACGGTATCGCGGCTGCGCACCCCGCCCGGGAGCGCTCTGGGAGCTTCGACTTCAGCGGGTCCGGGCTGGATTGGAGCGCCGGGGTCAGCAAAGCAGACTTGATGGCGGC
>DATGEF010000034.1:0-21180 GCA_035310405.1 Chloroflexia bacterium
AGTAAGCTAAGGAATGGTGCGCGGCGCAGGAGCCGGCAAGGACTAAATGACTATAGGAAGGGGGATAGCAGAGGGCAGGCCACGAGGCCGCTGCGCCGAACTTGAGTCTGCGCTACTAAACCATTTGCCAGCAGTATCAAATCTTGCCGAGCACCCGCGACCCGCCCCCGCCGCCCGGGAGCGGTGCCCGCCAGCCCGCGGAGGCGGGCTTCGCCCGGCGTTGCCGCGGCTTCAGCCGCCAGGCAACACGCCCCAGGACCGGCGGTGTGCTATACTGAGCACAAGAGAATGGATTCAGAGGAGGGACCGCCGATGGAGACCCCTGGTTCTGGCCCGACCCGGGCCGAGGTGCTCGCGCAGGCCGGCGCGCTGTTGCAGGATGGGCAGCCCCGCAAGGCCAAGCAGATCGCGGCCGAGCTGGGCGCTCGCGGGCTGGCCGGCGTGGAGAAATCCCTCGTCAATAGCGTGCTCAGCCGCGAGGGCGCGGGCCAGTTCGTCTATGACCCCGGCACGTATACCTACACAGTCGCCGACCCCACGGCGCCGCCGGGCGCCCGGGCAGCCCCCCCGGCCGGGCGCCCGGCTCCCGCGGGCGACGTCCCTGCGCCGAGCCGGCAGGCGGTGCTGGGGGCCGCGCACCGGCTGCTGGCCGATCGCCAACCGCGCACCGCCCGGCAGATCGCCCGCGCCCTGACCCAGGAAGGGCTGGGCGCGGTGGATAAAACGCTAATCAACAGCATCCTCAAACGCGAAGGCCAGACCCTCGTCCAATATGACCCCGACACGTTCACCTATACCCTGCCGGGCGCGGCCGCCGCGCTCCCCGCCGCCGAGCCTGAAGAGCGATGAAGGAGATACCATGCGCCGCCGGCTGCTGACGATCGGGCTCTTGCTGCTCTGGACCCTCCTGGTGCTCTATCCCAACCCGCTGCTACTGGGCCGCGCGATCGTCCAGAGCTGGGCGCCGGCAGTCGACGTGGCCGCGGTGCGCCAGGTGGCGGCCAGTCTGCCCGACGATCCCGGCCAGATCGAAGCGGCGGTGCATGACCGCCTCGTGCGCTATGAGGATCGCGCAGCGCCCGCCCGCGGGCCAATACGGGTTCCATCTGCCGGCCGAGTGGCACCTGCAGGAGAGCTGGGATCTGGAGCGCGCCTATTTCCTCGACCCCGCGCCCCTCTGGCGCCTCCTGCTGCTGCCGGCCGGCTATGCCGGCATCCTGGCCCGGCGGCGGCTGCGCGCCCTCCGGCCCCGCCGCCGCCGCTCCGCACTGGCTGGACAGGAGGGCCCTTGATCTCGTAGGCGGCGCTGTTTCGCCCGCGGACCCAGATATGCTATAATAGCCAAGGCCCAAAGACCCGCCCGGCCCCGCAACACGGGGGACTCAGGACTTTCAACTCAGGACTTTCAACGCAGGACTTCGTATGTGGCAAGAGGAAGTACGATCCAGCATCCGCACGGCCGCGGCCTTGCGCCAGGCCGTCGGGCCGGCCTCCGGCACGGCCGACCTGGAGGCGGTGCTCGACCAGTACAAAATGGCGATCCCCCCCTATTATCTGCGCCTGATCGATTGGGCCGATCCCCAGGACCCGATCCGGCGCCAGGCGGTGGCCGCGCCGGGCGAGTTGGTTACCCTGCCCGAGGAGCGCCATGATCCCATCGGCGACGCCCGCTGGTCCCCGGTGAGCCGGCTCACCCATCGCTACCCGGATCGCGTGCTGATTTACCCCACCTATCTCTGCTCGATGTACTGCCGGTTTTGCTTCCGCAAGGAGCGCCTGAACGAGGCCGAGGCCGGGTTCCCTGCGGATGGCCTGGCGCCCGCGCTCGACTATGTGGCGGCCCACCCCGCGATCCAGGAGGTCATCCTCTCGGGGGGGGACCCGTTGCTGCTGGCCGACGACAAGCTCGCCGCCCTCCTGGCCCGCCTGGCGGCCATCCCGCATGTCGAGGGCCTGCGCATCCACACCCGCGTGCCGGTCACGCTGCCGATGCGGGTCACCCCCGCGTTGGCGGCCGCCCTCGACACGCCGAAGATGCTCTGGATCGTCACCCATTTTAACCACCCACGGGAGCTCACCCCCGAGGCGATCGCCGCCTGCCACACACTGCACCGCGCGGGCGCCCGGTTGCTGAATCAGAACGTGCTGCTCAAAGGGGTGAACGATAGTGCGGCGGTGCTGGCCGAGCTCTACCGCGGGCTGGTCTACCGGGCCGGCGTCAAGCCCTACTATCTGCACCACTGCGATATGACCCTCGGGGTCGGCCACTTCCGTACGACGATCGACGCGGGCCTGGCGATTATGCAGCAGCTGCACGGCCGGCTCTCCGGGCTCTGCCTGCCCACCTATGTGCTTGACCTGCCCGGCGGCGCCGGCAAATCGTCCCTCGGGCCCAGCTATGTGCGCGGGCGCGTGGGCGATCGCTGGCAGATCGAGTCGTATACCGGCGAGATCCACGAATACCGAGACACGGGGACGTGACCACCCGCCCGACCTGGCAGCGCCTGCACGCGCAACCCGCGCTGCTGCCCCGCTACCTTCTGCGGGAGCGCATCATCCGCGCGATCCGTGAGTTTTTCTATGCCCAGGATTTCCACGAAGTGGAGACGCCGCTGCTCGTGCCGGTGCCGAGCATGGAGCCCTATCTGGAGGTCTTCGAGACCGAATTCGAGGACGTGCGCGGCGGGCGGCAGCGTGCCTTCCTGACCAACTCGCCGGAATACGCTATGAAGCGCCTGCTGGTGGCCGGGCTGCCCCGCATCTTCCAGATCTGCAAAGCCTTCCGCAACCGGGAAGATACCGGCCGCCGGCGCAATCCCGAGTTCACCATCCTGGAATGGTATCGCGCGCACGCCGACTACCAGGCGATCATGGCCGACTGCGAGGCCCTGGTCGCCCACCTCTACCACGCCACGCTGCCGGCCGGCGGCGCGCCGCCCCCGCCGGGCGCCCCCCTGCTGTTGCGCTACCAGGGCATAGAAGTTGATCTAACCCCGCCCTGGGAGCGCTTGCGCGTCCGCGAGGCGCTGGCCCAGTATGCCGGGCTGGCGATCGACAGCGTCTGGGACCGCCCGGCTTTGGCCGCCGAAATGGCGCGGCGGGGCTACACGCCCGGCGACTCGCCCTGGGATGAGCTGCTCACGCAGCTCTTTGCCAACGAAGTCGAGCCGCACCTCGGGCGCCGCCGGCCGACGATCCTCTATGAGTATCCGCTGCCCATGGCCGGGCTGGCGCGGCGGGCGCGCGACCCGCGCTATGCGGAGCGCTTCGAGTTCTATATCGCCGGGCTTGAGCTGGGCAACGCCTTCTCGGAGCTGGCCGACCCAGACGAGCAAGCCGCCCGGCTCCAGGCCGACCAGGCCGCGCGCCGCCGGCTGGGCAAAAAAGAATACCCCGTCGACGCCGATTTCCTGGCCGCGTTGCGCACCGGGATGCCCCCCGCCGGAGGGATCGCCGTGGGCGTGGATCGCCTGATTATGTTATTTGCGGACGTGGCCTCGATCCACGATACGTTATGGATGCCGGGCCGTGAGTTATTCGGGCCGGCTACTGGGGAGGAACTGTAACATGGCACGGATTTCTGCGGATCAATTCAAGCGCGGCCTGACCGTGGTGTTCAACGATCAGCCCCACCAGATGACGGACGTCGAGTTCGTCAACCCGGGTAAGGGCTCGTCCTTCTATCGCACGACCCTGAAGAATCTGAAAACCGGGCGCGTGGTCGACTTTACCTTCAAATCGAACGAATCGCTGGAGGATTATGAGGTCTATACCCACGAGATGCAGTATCTCTACAACGACGGCACCGATTATCACTTCATGCGCCAGGATACCATGGATCAGCATGCGGTGCCGCGCGAGGTGCTGGGCCGGGCGGCGGACTTCCTGGTCGACGGCGATGTCTACCAGATCGTGATGCATGGCGACGAGGCCCTCGGCATCCGCCCGCCGAAGCGCGTCGTCCTGACGGTCACCTCCGCGGACCCCGTGGTCAAGGGATCGACCGTCTCCGGGGTGAGTAAGCAGGTCGTGCTGGACAACGGCGTGGCCGTCGCCGTGCCCGGATTTATTAAAGAGGGGGATAAAGTCGCGGTGAACCCGGAAAACGGCGAATATATCGAGCGGGTCTAAGGGGGCGGGAGTCGCCGGCCCGCGGCTAGGGCGCGTCCAGGGCGGCATGGACGGCCGTTTCCAGATCGTCCAGGTTATACGGCTTCTCGATAAAGCGGAAAACGCCGGCCTGGGCCACCCGCTCCAGGTCGGCCGCCAGGCGGGAGCCGGAGAGGATAATCACCGGCACGCTGGCCAGCGCGGCATCGGCGCGCAAGGTGTGCAACAGGTCGATCCCCCCCCGGGGCGGGATATGGAGATCGAGCAACACCAGGCTCGGCCGGCACGCCTGGGCTTCGGCCAGCGCGCTGACTCCGTCGGCCGCCTCCCGCAGATCGCAGCGCACGATTTCGGGAAGAAATTCCCGCAGCAAGGCCCGTTGTTCGAGGTTATCCTCGACGACGAGTAACACCGGCGGCGGGCTATGCGGTGCGACCGTGTCCATCGTTTGGGCCTCCGCGATTGTGCAAGGGGCTCCTGAGTGCCTGGGCGACAAATTGGAAATGAGAAGAACGCCTAATGCGGTGGAGTGGGTGAAGGTGCCGATAGTGCAGTTACGGTCAGGCTTAGACGGGTGCGCTCATACGGATGCACTCTGTGTTACGGTAATCTGCGCTACAGATGTAGCATGCAAGAACATTATACACTAAGCATGACTAAAGTCAAGCCAGCCGCGGCTGGGCGCAGGGCGCTGCATTGTTTTGCACTTGCGGCGGCCGGCTAGAGGGCGGTGCGGGAGCATTCCTAACCCCAACCCCTGCCCGTGCGCGGGAAGGGGCGCCCGCGGCCGGGTCCCCGGGGGGGCCCAGCACCCCCCTGCCCGCGCACGGGCAGGGGGCAGGGGGGTTAGGAAAGTCCCCGGGCGCCTGGGCCAAACAATGCAGCGCACCCCCGGCTGGGCGCAGGGCGCTGGGGCAGGGGCAGCGACGCAGATAGGCGGGTCGATCTGATGGAACATGGGGGCTGGTGGTCGTACATCCGGTACGACGAACAACAGGATAAACCGGCGATCAGCCGCGCGCTGCTCCGCCGGGTCGGTAGCTATGCGGCGCCCTATCGCGGCCGCGTGATCATTATGCTGGCCACCATTATCGGCATTACCGTGATCTCGCTCTTGCCGCCGTTGTTCTTTCGCGATCTGATCGACCACGCGCTGCCCCAGCGCGACGCCGTCCGCCTGAACTGGCTGGCCGTGGGCATGGTGCTGGTCCCGGTCGTGAATGGGACGCTGGGCGTCCTGCAGCGCTGGTTGGTTGCCCAGGTCGGCGAAGGCATCATCAGCGACCTGCGGACGAGCCTGTTCGTCCATTTGCAGCGCATGTCGCTGCGCTTTTTCACCAACACCCGCACCGGGGAGCTGATGTCGCGCCTGAACAACGACGTCGTCGGCGCCCAACGCGCCGTGTCCGGCACGATGGTCGATATCGTCTCCAATGTCATCAGCCTGGTCAGCGTGTTGGGCATTATGCTCTTCTTCGAGTGGCGCCTGACGCTGCTGGCCATCATCCTGCTGCCGGTCTTTATTTTCCCGGCGCGGCGCGTGGGCCAGGTCTTGCGCCGCGTGGTGCGCCGCCAGATGACCCTGAACGCCGAGATGAACGCGCTGATGAATGAGACCTTGAATGTCAGCGGCGCGCTCCTGGTCAAGCTGTTCGGCCGGGCCGCCGACGAGAATGGCCGCATGCGCGAGCGGGCCCAGGCCGTCCGGGATGCGGGCGTGCGCCAGGCGGTGATCTCGCGCTGGTTCTTCCTCGGCCTCGGCCTGGCCAGCGCCTTCGGCACGGCAATGGTTTTCTGGGTCGGCGGCCACCTGGTCTTGAGCGGCGCCTTCACGATCGGCACGATCGTCGCCTTCAGCTCGTACCTGGGCCAGCTGTACGGGCCGCTCACGGCGCTGACCAACTCGCGGCTGGAGTTTGCTACCTCGCTGGTCTCGTTCGAGCGCGTCTTTGAGGTGCTCGACCTGCCGGTGGAGATCGCCGATCGGCCGGGCGCGCAGCCCCTGGGCCCGGTGGCCGGGGCCGTGCAGTTCACGGACGTCTGCTTCACCTACCGGGAAGGCGAGGGCGTGCCGGGCGCTACCGCGGTGGCCCTCAGCGAGGTCAGCCGCTTCGGGCAGCCGCGGATCGCCCGGACGCTCTCCGGCGTGGACCCGCCGGCGGGGGCGAAAAGCAACGGCGCCGCGGAGAGTAAGGACGGCGCGGCGGCCCCGGAGGTGGGGCCCGATCCGGCCGCGGAGCCGGCCCGCGAGCCCCGCTACGCCCTGCACGATGTGTCTTTCACCGTCCCGCCCGGCCAATTGGTGGCCCTCGTCGGCCACAGCGGCGCCGGCAAAACGACTATTACCTACCTGCTGCCGCGCCTGTACGACGTCACGTCCGGCAGCATCGCGGTCGACGGGCACGACATCCGCGACATCACGCTCGATAGCCTGGCGGCCACTATCGGCATGGTCACCCAGGAGAGCTACCTGTTCCACGACACGATCCGCGCCAACCTGCTCTATGCCCGGCCGGAGGCCACGGCCGCGGAGCTCGAAGCCGCCTGCCGGGCCGCCAATATCCACACCTTTATCGCCGATCTCCCCGACGGCTACGACACCGTCGTCGGCGAGCGCGGCTACCGGCTCTCGGGGGGCGAAAAGCAACGGATCGCCATTGCCCGCGTCATCCTCAAGGACCCGCGCATCCTGGTGCTCGACGAGGCCACCTCGGCGCTCGACAGCCAGACCGAGGCCTTGATCCAGGATGCCCTGGAGCGCGTCATGCGCGGGCGGACCAGCCTGGTCATTGCCCACCGGTTGAGCACGATCCTGGCCGCCGACCTCATCCTCGTGCTCCAGCAAGGCCGCCTGGTCGAGCAAGGCACCCATGCCGCGCTGCTGGCCCGGGGCGGCGTCTATGCCGGCCTCTACCAGACGCAGTTCCGCCAGCCGGTCGCCGTCGCCTAGCCGGGCGGCTCAGTCCTGCTTGCTGACGGCGACCCGCTCCAGCCAGGTGCGTACGCGCGTGCGGAGCGAGGCCGGCGTAATCGGCTTGTAGATGTAATCGTCGGCCCCGGCCGCGAAGCCGTCGCTGACCTGTTCCTCGTCGTCGGGCGACGTCAGCAGCATCACCTTCACGTCGCGTAGCCGCGGATCGCTATCGGCGCGTAGCGTGCTCAAGACCTCCATGTTGGTTGGCGCGGAGCTTTCCAGGTCGAGCAGGATCAGGTCGGGATAGACGGACGCCGCCAGGTCGAGCCCCTCGTGGCCGTCCTGCGCCATGACCAGCGTATGCCCGTCGTTGCGCAACGCCTTGATCAGCACGTCGCGCACCGGCTTGTTATCGCCGATAATCAAGATGCGCGCCGACTGCATGGCCACGGCAAAGGGCGGGCGCAGCGGCCGCGTGGTCCGGACCGGGCGGGCCAGCTCCCGCAGGCTGAGGGTCTGGCCTTCGCGGGCCATCACCACTTCCAGGTCGGAGCCCCAGGACTGCGCCAGGACCGAGGCGTCCAGCTCCATGCCGGCCAGGAACTTGTCGTCGTGGTTCGGATCGTGGTGGAAGAGGGCCAGCTTCTTGACCCCGGCGGCGACGGCCAGCGCGACCGTATATTCCAGCGGGCTGTGGCCCCAGTTGCGTTTCTGCTCGTATTCTTCCGCCGTGAACTGGGCGTCATGGATCAGCAGGTCGGCCCCGGCAATGAAATGCGCGTGGTCCCGGTCCCCCTCATGCAGCATTTGCTCGATCGAGCCCTCGGTCACGTTATGCGGGTAGAGCCGCATGCCGAAGGGCTCGTGGTCGGTCGCGTAGACCACCGACACGCCGCCACACTCCAGCCGGTAGCTCAGGGTGAGCCCGGGGTGGTTCAAGTAGTGGGTGCGCACGCGCACCTCTTCCAGGTTAAAGTCGCCTTCCTGCAGATCGATACACTCGATCCGCGCCTCCAGCTGGTCGAGGTTCACCGGGAAATAGGTGTATTGCATCTGGCCGGAAAGCGCATCGCTCAGGCTGCGCTCCCCCCCCGCCGGCGCATGCACCGTGAACTCGAAGCCGTTATGGAACACGGGCGTGAAGAAGGGGAAGCCCTGGATATGATCCCAGTGGGTGTGGCTCAGGAGAATATGGCCTTTGAGGCCCGTGCTGTATTCCTCCAGCAGATGATCGCCCAGCAGCCGCACCCCGGTGCCGCAGTCGAGAATGAGATGGGTGCCCGCCGCCGTGGTCACCTGTACACAGGCCGTGTTGCCCCCGAAGCGGGCCGTCTGAAACCCGGGCGCGGGGATCGATCCGCGCGTCCCCCAGAATGTGACCTGCATCGCGATACCCCCTCTAGCTAAGCTTGCTCGGCTCGGCCGTGGCCTCAACCGCGGCCAAATAGCGGTTGTCGGCGCCGGCCCGCGGGACGCTAGCCTCCTCGGCCGCGCGCCGCGTCACCAGGATCGTCATATCATCTTCCGGCCGTTGCACCGCGGCATAGGCCAGGGCACTTTGCAAGATTTGCTCAGCCGGGTTCGCCGCCGCGGCCGCGGCCCCCCCATCCCGGGTCGCCGCGATCGTCCCGGCGGCGGTCTGCTCGAAGCGCTCGAACCCGTAGAATTCCCCCCGGCCGTCCCGCGCCTCCACGATCCCATCGCTGTAGAGAATAAGCCCCTGGACCGCGTCGAGCGGGAAGCGCACCGCGCGGTAGGCCACGCCGGGCAGCGATCCCAGGGGCAGGCCCGGGACTTCCACCCAGTCCCAGCCGCCGGAGCCGGCGCCACTCAGATACCCGTTCGCCGGCGGCTTGTACCGCGGCACGAAATCGATCAAGGGATAACAGTGCCCGGCATTGGCGTAGTCGAGCGTGCCCTGGGCCGGGTCGATCACGGCATAGGCCAGCGTCACAAACATGCGCACCGGCAACCGGTCGCGGAGCAGGCTATTGACCCGCCCGAGCACCAGGCCGGGGTCGGCCTCGTCGGCGGCCGCCAGGGCGATCAGGCCCTGCGTCCAGGCGGCGATCAGGGCCGAGGCGGCGCCATGGCCCGAGACGTCGCCGATGACCAGCCCGACCCGGCCCCCGGGCAGGGTCAGCAGGTCGTAGAAGTCGCCCCCTAGCTCGGTGGCGGGCACCCGCGCCGCGTCGATGATCCAGCCGGGCAGCACCTGGTGGTGCGACGGCAGGAGCGCGCTCTGAATCCGGTAGGCTTGCTCCAGCTCGCTGGCCGTGCGCGAGACCCGCCCGGCGGCGGCCTGCGCACTGCGCAGCAGCGCGCCGTCCCGCCCACTGCTGGCCTCGGCGGCGCCGGGGGCCGGATCCAACAGGAGGGCGAGCGCGGCCGTCATGTCGTTGAAAGAGGCCTGCAATTGGTTGAACTCGTCGTTATGGTCGAGACTCACCCGGGCGGTCACATCGCCACTTGCCACGCGGGCCATCGCGGTGCTCACTTCGCGGATGGGGGCGACGACCAGGGCATGGTTGAGCCAGGCCAGCAGCGGCAGCGCGAGCAGGGCCAACCCGATCACGACGGCGCTCAACACGGCGGCCTGCTGGATCGCCTCCAAATTCCCCTCGGCCGCCTGTTGGGCGCGGGTCGCGCTACTCTGCTTGAAATCGGCCGCCGCGGTCACGGCGTTGGCCATCTTGTCCGACACGTCGCTATCCCAGTTGCTTTGCGCGGTATCGGGAAAGCCGCGCTCCAGCAGCGCCGCCATGCGGTCCAGCGGATCGATGACCTCCTGCACCGTCTGCAGCCGGGCGCGGTCCACGTCCGGCAAGCTCTCCAGGTCGTGGTTGGCCGTGCTGATGGCCGCGCGCAGCCGGTTGCGTTGCTCGAAGAGGCGGGCCAGCGTGCTCGGGTCGGGGTTGTTCAGCGCCGCCTGCCCGGCGTCCATCCCGCCGCGGACTTCGATCTGCAGCCGCGTGGCGTCGGCGCTCCGCTGATTCTCCAGGATCGATTCGTGCGCCACCCGGCTCACCTGCGTGAAGGCGAACCCCACACTCCCCCCGAGCAGCACCAGCAGCAGCATGCCGAGGATCGAGGGGATGGCCAGCTTATAACTCAGCGACGCGCGGCGGCGGCGCAGATAGCGCAGCAGGAGCCTGTTCATGGCTGGCGCCGATCTTTCATTTGCGCCAGGGGCACGATGCCGAGCTGCTCGACGATTTTCCCTTGCAGGGTGGCGCCCTGCATGTAGCTGATAAAGGCGTGGGCCAGACCCCCGGCCGGGTACTTGGTATAGAGCCGCGCATAGCTCCAGAAGGGGTACGTGCCCCCGGCCACGGTGTCCACCGTCGGCAGCACCCCGTCGATCGCGACGACCTGCACGCTGGCCGGCACGAAGCCGGACGGGGTATAGCCGATCGCGCCGGGCGTGCCCGCCACGTCGCGCAGCACGTTGCTGCTGGTGGTGCTGTTCGCCAGCGCCTGGTCTTCGCCGGTGCGGTCGGCCAGGGCGAAGCTCTTTTCAAAGAGGTATTGTAAGCCGGAGCCGCGGGACGCCTGGAAGGGGGTGATGGAGTGGGCGGCGCCGCCCACCTCGCGCCAGTTCTGCGCCTGCCCGGTATAGATGCGCCGTAGGTCGTGGCGCGTCAGGTTCGTGACGCCCGCCGCCTGGTTGACGATCACAGCGTAGGGCACCGCCCCCACATGGTATTCCGAAAAATTCTCGGCTTCCGGCACGAGCACATCCGCCGCGCTCACATCGGCCAGCGCGATGTCGGCGCCGTCGTCGGCCAGGGTGGAGAGCCCCAGTTGGCTCGTCGAGGTAATGACCAGCACGAAGGCATTCGGGGCCAGGCGATTGAACTCGGCCGCCGCCCGGCGCACCAGAGGGGCCAGCGCCGCCGAGCCGGCACACACGATCGTGCCCTGGAACGTATCCGGCGCGACCGTGGGCGTGGGCGGGGCGGTCACCGCGCCCACCATCTGGTGGCTGCTGTCGCAGGCGGCCAGGGCCCCCAGAGCCAGCAAGAGCCCCAGCAGCGCCCAGGCCGGCCTGTGCCGTGGTTGGTCGGATCGAGTCAAGGGAGGTCTCCCGCGGATGGCATACCCGTACCACTCCGTCGCCCAGCGGACTACTCAGGGTATTCTATCACAACCCTGCCCGCCCCGCAACGCGGGCGACGCGCCCGATAGGGCTTAGGCCTGCTAACCGGAGGGTTGGTAGCGCTTTTTGTAGCGCAAATGGTAGCGCTTTTGGTAACGCTCCAGGCTTGTATCTCCCCGCCGGGTGGGCTAGTATGGCTATACGCCGACGACCCCAACCGAGCCATACCGCGAAACCTGGCCCCGGCCGGGCGCCGCTCACACACGAAAGGACCCCGACGATGCTGCACCGCGCCTGGATTTACCCGCTGGTGGGGATCGGTCTCCTGCTGCTCGACGGCTGGCGCGGCCCGGCGCCGGCCCGGGCGACCGCCCCCGCGCCGCCCAGCGCCCCGGTGGCCCCCAGCCGCGGGGCCGTGCCCAACTTTTCCGTCACCGACTATCCGCTGCCCCGGGATCCTCACTACTTTTGGAAATATCCGCAAGGGATCGCGGCCGGCCCGGACGGCAATCTCTGGTTTACCGAATCCTACGCGAGCCAGATCGGCCGGATCACGCCGGCTGGGGCCATTGCCGAGTATCCCATCCCCACTATCAACAGCTACCCACGGAGCATCACGGCGGGGCCAGATGGCAATCTCTGGTTTGTCGAGGGGAGCAGCAACAAGATCGGCCGGATCAGCCCAGCGGGAGCCTTCCGTGAATATCCCATACCGACGGCCAACAGCTCGCCCATGGCGATCGCGGGGGGCGCGGACGGTAATCTTTGGTTTACGGAAGAAAACGGTAACAAGATCGGGCGGATCACACCAGCCGGGCAGATGGCCGAATATCCTCTCCCGGCAGGAGGAGCCAACCCCTGGAGTATCACGGCGGGGCCGGACGGCAATCTCTGGTTCATTGAGTACCCGGGCAGCCAGATCGGGCGGATCACCCCGGCGGGGCAGATCACTGAATATCCGGGCTTCTCTGATCCCACTGGCATCGTCAGCGGCCCGGATGGCAATCTGTGGGTGACGGAGAGTAGCGGCCAAATCGGGCAGATGACTCCCGGCGGGGTGCTCACCCAGTACCCCTTACCCAGCGGCAGTTACGGACCCCATAGCATCACCAGCGGCCCCTACGGCAATCTCTGGTTCCTGGCTAGCATGGGCAATAACGCGGCCCCTGCATTCGGACGCATTACGCCCGGCGGCGACATCTTGGTGGTCGGGCTGCCGGGAGGCGGTGACGCGATGGTCATGGGGGCCGATGGCAATCTCTGGCTCACCGATGCGACTCAGGACCGCATCCGGCGCCTCTCCGATCTGGGGGTCCTGCCCACAGCCACCCCCACCCTGCCGCCCACCGCGACGCCCACCCCCGAGCCGTCGGCCACCCCGGTGTGTCCCGGGGTCTACTTCGTCGACGTCTGCAGTTGGGCCTGGTACTACCCGCCGGTCACCGATCTGGTCAATCTCGGGGCCATCAGCGGCTACGCTTGCGGCGGGACTTGGTGGGAGCCCTGCGATCCGCAGAATCGGCCCTACTTCCGGCCCGCCGCCGACATCACGCGCGGCCAGCTCACGAAGGCGGCCATCGTCAGCTTCGCCATCCCGATCAGCGCGACGGCCCAGATCTTCGCCGACGTGCCCGCGGCGAATGCCTTCTATCCCTACATCAACACGGCGTTCGCCCTCAACATCGTCGCCGGGTATCCCTGCGGCGGTCCGGGCGAGCCCTGTGACAGCCAGAACCGGCCCTACTTCCGGCCCTACGCCAGCATCACCCGTGGCCAGACGAGCAAGATCATCGCCCTGGCCCGGGGCTGGGGCCTCTTGAACCCGCCCGCGGCCAGCTTCGCCGACGTGCCGCTCGACCAGCCCTTCTACACCTACGTGGAGACGATCCGCGCGGCCGGCACGATCAGCGGTTATGATTGTGGGGGCAGTGGCGAGCCCTGCGATGGGCAGAATCGGCCCTACTTCCGGCCGGGCAGCAACATCACGCGGGCGCAAGCGGCTAAAATCCTGGACCTGGCGCGGGGCCAGGCGCCGCCCACGCCCACCCCGACCGCCTCCGGCACCCCGCCGCCCACGGCGACGGGCAGCCCCCCGACCGGCACGCCGACCCCGCTGGGCACGACTACGCCGACGCCCATCCTGCCGACCGGCACGATCCTACCAACGGGCACCCCGCCGCCCGACACGGCCACCCGCACCGCTACGCCCCCGGCGACGGCGACCTTGACCCCGGGGACAGCCCGCTAACCGGCCCAGCAACTCCGGCGGCCCCTTACTTGAAGTTGACCAGCACGTCGCCCCGGCCCGTCGCGTCCGGGCGGCTGGCGACCCGGCCGAAGCTCACGCCGCCGGCCGCGGCCACGCCCACCGCCCCGTCCGCGCCCACGGCCAGGCGCGTGCCCACCTTGGCCCCCGCCGGTAGCGCCATCGCCACCCGCCCCAGGATCGTGATGTAGGCGCGGTCGCCCGGCTGCACCGCCGTCGCCGCCGCGTCAATCGCCGTCTTGGCGACGCCGTTCACCGGCACCGTGCGCAGCCGATAGCTGAGCACGCCAATCGCGGCGTCGGCGGTGCTGGCGTCGGCGGGGAGCACGCCCAGCGGCCCGCCCCGCACGTTGGCCGGGTCAAGCGCGACCACGCTACCTAGCGCGAGCGGCGCGGCCCCGTCGTAGACCACCTCGCTCTCGTAGTCCGCGGCGCTGATGTTGCTGCCGTGGATGTGGGCCTGGCCGTAGAGGGTATAGTTGGTGGTCCCCGTCGGCTGGAGCGAGTAGATGGCGTCACTAAGCCCGCCCATCGCGGCGACGTCCAACCCGTCGCCGCTGGCGGTGACCGTCGTGCCGTGCCCGGCCAGCATGGCCCCGCTGAACCCGGTGGCGACCAGCCCCGCGCTGCCGCTGGCGGTGGTGGCGGTGAAGACCCCGCCCGCCCCGCCGTCCAGGGTACTCTGCCCGACAACGCCCGCGCTGCTCTGCCCGGTGGTGCTACCGGCGGACACGCCGTACAGCCCCCAGCCCGTCAGGGTGTAGGCGTAGGCACCATACTGCTGGCCCGTGCTGCCACCATTGTTGTAGAAATACCCACCGCTGCCGGTGGCCGTGCCGGTGGTGTAGGACTCGCCTAGGATGCCCGTGGCCCCCTGGCCGTACACACCCGCGTTCAGGCTGCTGCTGCGATCCGTGTCCAGTGCGCTGAACAGACCGTAGTTCGGGAACGTCCCGCTGTGCGCGCCGGTTAGTACGCGCCGCCCGTTGTCGGTGAACTTGGCGTTCTGGCCGCGCGTCACGTTGGCACCGGGGCGGAAGTAGGGCAGGTTGCCCGGCGGCACACACGGCTCGCCCGGCCCGCCGCAGGCATAGCCGCCGACCACGCCGTCCACAAACAGGTTGTGGATGTAGGTATAGAACGGCGAGTTGGTCGGCACATCCTCGAAGTCCTGGGTGACTAGCGGCGGCGCGCCGGCCGGCGCGCCGCCCTGGGCAGCGGCGCCCCAGGGCGCGGCCCCCACCAGGCCGCCGAGCAGCAACAGGCCGCTGAGTATGCTCACGCTGATTTTCATGGAGTTGGCTCCTTTGTGGTAGTGACCCAGCGTGGGTCGGGGGATACGGTGCGCCGGGCGGCCGGCGACGGGCCAACAAGGCACCGCCGCCGGCGCTCATGTTCCATTATACCGCGCACCGCCCGGTGCGCGGGCACCAAGCAGGGCGCCCCTCCATCCGCGCGCACTTACGACCGGGCTCGTCCCCTGGCGCGCTAGTGGGGGTAGGGGCGGGTCTCAGACCCGCCTGCTGACGGTGCCGCCCCGTCCCCCAGCGGCCCCGGCCCCGACCCGCACGCGGCCGACCAAGCGGGTCTCAGACCCGCTCCTACTCCGGCCGAGTCGCCCTCGTCGGCTGATGGTCGCGCGGATGGGGCGCCACTCCACATGGCCTATGCCGATCAACCGAAGCGGCCGGGGCCGCGAGGAGCCAACGGGCGACGACCAGCACCGCCCGCCCCGGAGGGATGATCGTCAGCCCGCGGAGGCGGGCTTCGTCTTTGTAGCCGCGGCTTCAGCCGCCAGGCGTCCCGCCCTAATGCCGGATCAAGCCGGCTATTGGGGAAGGGATAGGATGCTCGGGGTAGCCATGCCCACCAGGCGACGATCGCCAGGGTTGGCGGCCGGCCCCACTCTCGGGTAAACTGGGCATACTGACGTATAAGCCTAAAACGCCGGCCGCCCGGCCAGCGTAGGAGGTGCATCATGGATCATTCCCCACCCGGACCCGCGGGCCTGGGCCATGTCGGCCAGGTCGTGTTCGCCGCGGATGGCCGCGCCCGCGCGGTGGTCTGGGCCGGGCAGCGCTACGCCGTCGCCGGCGACCCCGCCACCCAGCAGGCGATCGGCCAGGCCGCGCGGGCCGCCAATCTCTACATCGACCCCGCCACCCTCCAGCTGTTCGACCACCAGCACCACTTGCTCGGGCAGTGTGCGCGCCCCTGAGAGCCGGGCCGCCTCCGTCGTTTTCTCCCCGGTCTGTATTTTCACAATTTTATGAAACTATTGACATTTCTATAGCGACTTGCTATAATTAAGAGGGTTGGAGACTAAACCCTCTGGCCCTTGAACCTGTTTCTACCAGTTCGCATGGTGCTCATGCGAGGAGGCTTATTATCATGGTAGCCACTGCGCCGGCCAGCGCGCCCGCCGTCCCGAGTCTGAAAGCCTTGTTGACCCCCATCCGCGCGGAGATGGAAGCGGTCGAAACCAAATTACGCGCGACCGATGATGAAGAATTTCCCTTGCTCCACCTGGCCCTGGACCGCGTGTTCGGGAGCGGGGGCAAGCGCCTGCGCCCGGCCCTGGCCATCCTGGCCGCGCAGGCCGGGCCCGCGCCCGTCGAGACCCGGCGCATGGTGGCCCTCGGCGCGGCGATGGAAACGCTGCATACCGCCAGCCTGGTCCATGACGATCTGATCGATAACTCCTATGTGCGCCGCGGCCTGCCCACGCTGAACGCCTGGATGAGCCCGGCCGCCACCGTCCTGGCCGGCGATTACCTGTTCGCCCGCGCCGCGGTGCTGATCACCGAGACCGATCACGTAGGCGTGATCGCCCGCTTCGCCGATAGTTTGCGCCAGCTGTGCGACGGCGAGCTGCGCCAGATGTTCCGCAACGCCTTCGCCTCTATTCCCGGCCTCGCCGTCAGCCTGGGCCTCGAATTCAACGCGAACGGCCCGGCCCCACTGGTGCCCGGGAGCCCGGCCGTGGCCGACGACCTGGCGATGCTGCCCACCGACGCCGAGTATGAGCGACGCATTACCGGCAAAACCGCGGCCCTCTTCGCCACGGCCGCGCAAACCGGCGCCATGCTGGCGGGCTTCGCCCCCGAGCGCGCCGAGGCCCTCTATCGCTATGGGCTCTCCCTGGGCCGCGCCTTCCAGATCGTGGACGACGTGCTGGACTTCACCAGCACCGAGGCCGAGCTCGGCAAGCCGGTCGGCAGCGATCTGCGGCAGGGGCACCTGACCCTGCCGGTCATCCGCTTCGCCCAGGCCGATCCCCAGGAATGGCACGACTGGATCACGCGCATCCCCCAGCTGATTAAAGGGGGCGACTTTATCTTCGGCGAGGCGCCGGCGGGCTCGGGGAAGCGGAGCGCCACCCCGGAGCAAGAGCAAGCCCTGCGCGAGCTGATCGCGCGGATCGCGCAATCGACCGGCGTGCGCCTCGCCTTGCAGCGGGCCGCCGAGTATGCGCAGCAGGCCCAGGCCGCCCTGGCCGATCTCCCCGCCAGCGCGGCCCGCACCCTCCTCAATAACCTGGCGCAGTACGTCGTCGAGCGATCGTATTAGCGGGGCCGGTCGGTGATCCCGCGCCCTGAGCCGGGCGCGGGATCACCGGCGGGTGGGGATCAGGTCGTCGGCGCCGGGGTGCCGAGCTGGCGGCCGGTCTGCGCCTGGTCGGGGGGATTATCCTCGTAGCCGACATAGGCGCTGGACGCCGGCATCGTATAGGTGTGGTAGCCCAGGAGATACTTTTGGATGTGGGCATAGTCGTCCGGCGGCAGCTTCCGCTCGAGGAACTGGAGCATCGTATAGGCGACTTTCTCCGCCGACGCCCAATCCATCGACGCCGTCTCGTAAATGTCACGGACTAATTCTTGAATCATGTGGGGCTCCTCTGTCGATCCCCGGCCCGTAAATCTGCCCGTCAGTGCCTGGCCGGCCGGGCGGGGCGGGTGGCAAATCTATAGTAATGCACATCCCCGGCCCGCGTCAAGCCTGATCGCCGCCGGCCTGATCGATTTCTGATCGATCTGGTGGTATAATGCGGTTGCAGAAAGTGTGAAAGTGCTGTAGTATAGGGCAGTAGCCAGCACCACTTTTCCGCGGCCCGCTGTTGGAGACTTCCACTGATTTTCTGATGTTGACGGGTTTCTCGCTGGGTAGTGTGATCGCTGGTTCGCTGGGTAGTTCGCTCACGATAGGGAGATTATAATGAAGCAAAAAGCTGGCACTGGTAAGGTAACGGCCGCAGGCCTGATCCTGACAATTTTAACGCTCTGCGCCCTGATGGTCGCGCTGGCGCCCAGCGGCGCGGCGCTGGCGCAAACGGCCGGGCCCACCCCGACGCCTGCCCCCACCGAAACGCCATCCCCCGTGGGCCGGCCCGATCTGACGATCCACAAGACGGTCGAGCCCCCCCGGGCGCCAGGAGGCACCCTGGTCACCTTTACGATCGTCGTGACCAACCGGGGCACCGCGGACGCCACGGAGGTCGTGGTCGACGACAATGTGCCGGGCCAGCTGATCGTGCAAAGTGCCAGCACCACGAAGGGCACGGCGGCCATTGACGGCAATCACGTCACCGTGGCCATCGGCACCATGGCGCCTGGCGAGGTCGTGACGATCACGATTACCGCCGTGGTGCGCCCGGGCACGCCCGCCGGCATGAAGATTGTGAACCACGCCAGTGTGCATTCGAGCGCGGGGCCCGGGCCGGAAGATTTCACCGAGGTCGACGCCCTCCAGACACCGCTGCCCAAGAGTGGCGGGGACGAGACCGGGCTGGCCTGGGGTGTGGTGGTCGGGGCCCTGCTCGCCCTGATCGGCGCCGCCTTTGCCTGGCAGACCCGCCGCGCCCGCGTCTCACGCTAACCGTCGCCGTAGCGCGGGCCTGCGACTTTTCCGCGTAGCGGCGGACCCAGGGGCGCCTGACAAAACTAGCAGCCTGTCCCTAAAGCGATGGGCTATACGCTCCCCACCCTGATCGATAAACCGTAGACCGGCCCCCTTCCCGCAAGGGAAGGGGGCCGGTCTACGGCCTAGCGACCCTTTTTGCTTTAGGGTTCTTCTTCCAGCCGGATAGTATGGCTGGGCTCGCCGCCCAGATCGCGGCTGCCGGAGTCCGCGCTGCCCTGGCTGCCGGTGCCGGCCGACCCGGCCCCCGCGCCATGCCCGCCCAGGTGCTGGGTGGCCCCGGTCTCGACGTCGCGCGCGCTGCTCGTCGTGTCCAGCAGCTTCGCGCCGGCATCCGCGGTCGGGGTGCTCGCCCCGGTCCCCGCGCCGCCGGCCGGGTTCGTCCGCTCGCGCTGGGCTTTGATCATCTCGTCGACGCCCCGGGAGATGCCGTCCACCAGGCTGCGCACCGCGGCAAAGCCTTCGCTGGCGGCGTTGCGGGCGTGCGTGGCCGTGTCCTCGGGCAGGGCCTGTAAGGGGATCGCGGCGAGGGTCGCGGGGACGCGCACCAGTTGTTCCAGCAGCTCGCCCGCCGCTTTGCCCATAACCTGCAGCTGATCGCGCAGCTCCTCGCGCGGGTCGGCGCCCGGCCGCCCGCCGGTGGCCTTATTCTTGTCGTCCATCTCGTGCTCCTTTCGATTCCTCGGGCCTGCCTGCCAAAGCGCAGGCAGTATCGCTTCTCCTGGCAAGATCCGGGCCGGGGAGCCCGGGGTGTACACCTCTATTACGCGCCCGGGACGGGAAAGGTTACAGGGCGGCGGGCGGCGCGTTACCGCCCGCCGAGCAGCAGCCCCACCAGGGCGCCGGCCAGCGCGCACCCCAGGTTCACGACCTCGTTATCGGCCCAGGCCCGGCCGCGCCGGGGCAGGGTCGGCAGGCCACAGTCATGGATGCGGCGCTCCGTCTCGGTCTGGCACGCCGGGCACCAGTAGACCTGCTGGATCGTCGCCCCGAGCACCGAGTCGCCGAGGGCGCCCAGGAGCCCGCCGGCGAACACACTGCCGATCAGCCCGACGCTGCCGGCCGGGACGCCCCGGACCGGCCAGATCCCGGCCAGCAGCACGGCCGCCCCGCCGATGAACAGCGCCCCGCCCGCCGCGGCCAGCAGGCCCAGGGCGCTGACCCCGCCCGATGTGCCGGCCGCGACGACCCGGCCGCTCGTCACCAGCCGCGGCGCCGCCCGGCTGAGCACGCCGAGCTCGGTCGCCCAGGTGTCGGCCGTCACCGCGGCCAGGCTGGCGGCAAACGCCGTGTAGAGCGCCGGCTGCCAGCTGGCGGGGGCGGCCGCGCTGAGGACGGCCAGCACGGCCGGCACGCCGCCGTTGGCCAGCACCTGGCCCAGGTCCCGCTGCCCCCCCTTGGCGAAGGCGCGGGCCGCCTCCCTTTTGCGCCGCGTCTGCGTGCCCACCCGGCTCAGCGCGCTGGAGGAGACGAAAAAGACGATCAGTAACAGCCCCCAGGCCAGGCCCCCGCAGGCCAGGGTCGTCCCACCGGTCAGGATGGCGCCGAGCACCCCGCCCGCCGTCAGGCTGCCGGCCGCATAGGCGACGAGGCCGACGGCCAGGCTCAGCGCGAGGCCGGCGGCCAGGGCCCCAGCCGTCACGTGCCCGGTTTCTAGCAGCCAGAGCAGCACGCCGACGCCGATCGGCACGCTCAGGTTATCCTGGCCGCGCGGCGCCGCCGGCTCCAGCAGCGCCGCGGCGATCCCGGCGAGCCCCGCCGTGACCAGGGCCGCGCCGCCGCTGTAGAGCCCGGGCGCGAGTCCCCCCAGCACCAGCGCGACGCTGATCCCGGTCGCCCCGGCCATCGCCGCCGACCCTTCGAGCGACCGCGTCTGCCCGCCGATCACATAGCGGTGGCGCCCCCAGCGGCGCCCCACCAGCGCGGCGGCGGCATCGCCCCAGGTCATGGCCATCATCGCGGCGGCGGCCAGGTGCGGGCGCCCGGCACTGCCGAACCAGCCGAGCAGCACGGTGAACGACACCATAAACCAGACCGTGCCGAGGCCCTCCGCCCGCGCCGCATCCATGGCCGGGATCAGGCTGCGCCGCGCCGAGAGCCAGTTGATGCCGACAAACGCCGTCGTGGCGATACAGGCGGCCCACCAATGGTCGAACAGCGCGAGGGCCCCGAACACCCACATGCCGGCGCCCACATGCACCAGCTTGCGCGTAAATTCCGGCGGCCAGCGGGCGCGGCGCCGCACCAGCTCGGCCCCGACCAGCAGCACCACGGGGTAGAGGAAGCTGATCCCCAGCCCGATCAGGTCCCGGGCGGTCAGAGTGGGGTCCCCGTGGCCTGGCCGGACATGATCCGGACGCGCAGGCGGAGCAACACCCCGGTGGGGGGCAGCAGGTCGGGATCGGGCGGCACAAACACCGAATCGATGGCGAAGGCCGCCAGCCGCTCCCGGATGGCCCGCAGGATGGCGCGCTGGCGCGCCGGGGGCAGCGTAGCCTCCGGGCCGAGGGTGAAGACCCGCGCCGCGCCCTCCGCGAGCACGCTACGCCACGGCTGGCCCGGATCGGCGTCCGGGCTACAGTCCAGGTCGTCGACCTGGGCACATATCCCCTCAGGGTGCGCCCGTAGCGCCGCGGCCAGCATCTGCCCATCGCCCGGATGATAAAACCAGAGGTCGTTGTTCTCGACCGCAAACCAGAGGGGCAGGCAATAAGTCCGCGCCCGGGCCGGGTGGTAGCAGCCCAGGCGCGCCAGGGGCCGGGCGGCGAGCAGCGCCCGGCAGGCGTCCAAGTCGAGCGGCAGGGGGCGGGCCCGCGGGCGGAGGTCCGGCAGCCCCAGGCGCGACGGGCGGACCAGACTCGGGCCGGCCGACAG
>DATGEF010000035.1:0-20812 GCA_035310405.1 Chloroflexia bacterium
CCGACCCAGCCCCGCGTGCTGCCCGCGGCGACGAATACGCCGCCGCCGCCGGCCGCGCGGCCGACGCCGCCCGCGCCGCCCACGGCCGTGGCCGACCGGCCGAGCGCGGTGCCGGCCTCCCCCACCCAGGTGCCCGTGCCGACCGCGGGGCCCCCGGTCCCTGCGACGATCGTCGGCGGCCACCCGGTGGTGGACGGCATCGTCCTGGATGCGTACGTGCCCGCCGCGACCAAGCTCCATCAGTATTACCACTACACCTGCGAATTCGACGCCGCCTGGGTGGTGCTGAAGACCTATGGGATCGACGCCACCCTGGACGAGATGGTGGCGATCATCGGGCTCGACCACAGCGGTGAGCCGCGCTGGGAGGAAACCAAAACCGGCGTGATGATCTACGGCGGCGATATTACCCAGGCCTACTCCGGGGACTACACCAAGGACTTCCTGGCCCGCTCGACGGGGTTGGCGATGCGCAAAGTGTTTGCGCATTATGGCCTGGGCGTGACGCCGGTGCATACGCAGGGGGCCCTGGAGGCGGCGCTGCGCCGGGGCGAGCTCGTCTGGATCAAGACGACCGCCGATTTCCTGCCCGGGCGCCCGGCCACCTGGGTCATGCCGGACGGCCGCACCTGGCAGACGGTGCTGGGCAACGACCACGCCGCCGTCGTCATGGGCTACAACGCCGACGGCGCCTATATCCGCGATGTGCTGGGCCCCACCAGCACCAACCGCGCCCGCACCTACCAGTACCTGGTGCCCTGGGACCGCTTCCTGGCCGCCTGGGCGTCGCAATCCTGGGACGGCCTGGCCGTCGCGCCGCCCGGCGGCCCCTGAGCGGGATCAGCTGGCGTCGATCGCGACGCCGTGCTTCTTCGCGGCGCGCCTGATGCGGTCTTTGATCTGGGCCACATCGTGCGCGTCGTACTTGGCGGCATTGTCCTGGTGATTAATGTAGCTCCAGGCCGCCCGCACGTGCTCTTCGGTGTCGATCGGGTACTTCTTGTTCACCGGGTCGGCAAACTCGACGTCCCCATACTTCCGCTCGCCGGCCGCGGGATCGGTATCCGCGCGATGCTCGATGCGCTGGCTGCCCTTGTGCTCCTGGGTGCTCATGGTGCCTCACCTCCTTTCCGGGGAGATCCTTCGCAAAATCCGTACCAACGGGAGGCATGACGGGGGTTGGGGGTTGGGGGTTGGGGGTTGGGGGGTAGGGATAGGAGACGACGCGGGCGGGACACGGGCCTGGCAAAAAGGAGCGAAAGGTATGGCTGTATTAGCGGACCTAGAAAAAATACCTTGGGCAAATCACGAACATGACTACGGCTTAGCTACAGATGTACCCGATATGATCCGTCAGCTCACTTCACATGATAAAGTTACTTGTCGACACGCAGCACATACCTTAAGAATAACGGCTTTGGGGACGGAGCCCGAAGAGGATATTTTACACTCTTTTGTGGTATTTCTACCCCCGTTTCTAATTGAGCTGTTACAGAGCCCAATAGCAATCCATAAAGAACCTATACTACATGTGTTATCTGCTTTAGCAGCAGAGGATACAGGTTTATATAAGAACGCTAGAGAAGGTAACACCGCGTGGCATGCTAGTTATAAAATAAGCCTCCAAGAAATGGGCGAGTTGGATCAAGCCATAGCGGAAGCAAAACAAATCCATGAAACGATTCGCGCTGGACTCCCCATTTATGAGCAATTACGGAATAGTGATGATGCAGAGGTGAGTCAGGCGGCCGCAAAGCTCATAGCTGCAGTATTGAGCCGCGCGTGAAGTTCGTGATCAGGACGTGGCCGACGGTGGAGACGGGTGCTCGGCAGGATTTTGTACGGGTAGCAGCCAGCCAGAATGCAGCGAAGGGAGCATTCCTAACCCCACCCCCTTCCCTCGCAGGGCTTTCAAGGGTCGGTTTTTGGCTGTTGTGCGTAATCTGCGGGGACTCCCTTCACGGGCCGCTGGGGTAGCGGTACGGCGTGCCGTGCCCGGTGGGGAGCCCCACGGCATCCGACCAGGCACGGCACGCCGTGCCGCTACGCCGCTTCCATCGGGCGCTAGAAAGCCCTCGCAGGGAAGGGACGCCGGCGTCCCGGTCCTATACACATCAACCTAAGCCGCCAGGGAATGACGGCGCCAGGTGGGGCCGCTTGACTTGAGTTGATGCGTATAGGGTCAGGGCGATCAGCGTCCCGCCGGCGCGATCGAGCAGGCGGTGGTGGTGAGCGCGCCGTAAACGATCTTGGCGATCTGGCCGCGCGTGGCGTTGGTGCCTGGCAGGAAGTAAGGCCGGTTGCCCGGCGGCACGCATGGCCCGGCCGGCGGCGACCCGCAAGCGTAGCCGCTGACCACGGCATGGCACGCGGCCGTTTCCACGAATTGGTAGAACGTCGTCCCCGCTAGCACGTCTTCGAAACTGCCCGCAACTGGATTGAGCCGCGGCCAGCCCGCCGCCACCACCACGATCTTGCTGAGTTGGCCGCGGGTGATGTAGGTGTAGGGGCTGAAATACGGCCTGTTGAGGGGAGGCACACAGGGCTCGCCTGGCCCACCGCAGGCGTAGCCGCTGACGACGTTGTTATGCGCGGCGGTCTCGATCACGCCGAAGAAGGGATTGGCCGGCGGCACGTCCTCGAAGCTGTAGCCGGCGGACGGCGCGTAGCTAGGGATCTGGAAGCCGAGGACGACGATCTTGACCATCTGCGCACGGGTGGTCTGGTTGTAGGGCCGCAGCGTGCCGTCGGCGTAGCCGGAGAGGACCCCGTGGCAGGCCAGGTCGCGCACCGGCGTGTAGAAATAGTCCGCCGGATGCACGTCAGCGAAGCTGATGGCGCAGGGCGTATCCGTGGGGGATGGGGGATAGGGGGTGGCGGTTAAGGTGGCGGTGGCCGGGGCAGTCGCCGTGGGTCCGCCGGGCGTTGGTGTCGGCGGGGCCGGGGTGCCGGTCGGCGGACCCAGCGGCGTATTCGTCCGCATAGGCGTTGGTGTCGGCGGGGCTGGGGTGCCAGTCGGCGGGGCGGTCGGTGTGGCCGTGAGGGTGGTGCAGGGGAGCGGCGGGCAATAGATCTCCATCCAGGCCGGCCCTGGCACGGGAATCCCGCCGACCAGCCAGACGCACCGGCCGTCGCTGTCTGCCGGGAAGCTGCGCCGCGGGCTCGTGAGCGGCGGTCCCGTCGTCCAACTGTTGTCCGTCGGGTTGTAGACGTCCACTTCGTTGCTGGGGTTTGGCGCCACGCGCCCGCCGCCCAGCACCCAGACCGTGCCGCCCACGTTGACGGCGCGGGTTTCGCCGGTCGCGCGCGGGATCGCCAGGATCGTGCCGAGGGTGTTGGCCGCGGGGTTGAAACTGAACGAGTCGGTGGTGTCGATGATGGTGCCGCCCTGGTAATCGGAGGCGCCCGCCACGTAGATGATGCCGTTCACGGCGGCCGCCGGGGCAGACATGATGCCCGCCGGCGCGTTCACTTTCTGCGTCCAACGGCTGCCGGCTGGACCATTGGGGTCGAACTCCCAGATCTGGTTGGTGGCGGCGACGTTGATGTTGAAGCCGCCCAGGATGTAGAGCTTGTCGTTGGCCACGGTGAAGCCCCCAGGCAGGGTGGTGCCGTTGGCGTCGCCCGGCCACGGATCGCTGGTGATCACGGTGAGCTGGTCGGCGACGGGATCGTAGCGGCGGACCGCGCTGGTCGCGCTGGCCTGCCCGGTCGCGGCGCCGCCGGCGCAGTAGATAGCGGGCGCGCCTCCGGTGGTTAGCATGCCGCAGGCCATGTCGATCACCTGGCTATCGGTGAAGGTGGCGGTCTTCGTGATCCAGGTGTTGACGACCGGATCGTATTCGTGGGGATTGAGATAACTGCCGGAGCCACCGCTGCCGCCCAGCACATCGAACTTTCCCGTGGCCGGGAAGTAGACCCCGGCCGCATGGGCCACCGCGCCGGGGAAGGCCGCGCCAGCTGTCCAGGTAGCCGGCACGCAAGCTGTGGGCGTAGGTGTGCTCGGCGTCGGGCTGGGCGTGGCCAGTGGGGCCAGCGGGGCGCGGCGCGCCCCCTGCATTCGTCCGGCAGAGGATGCCGAGGGCGGCGCCTGGTCGCCCACGACGACCAGACCCAGGGCCAGGGTGGCAAGGATCAGAACGAGACAGGTCTTCATAGCCCGCTCCTTTCGCTTTGCTCAATTGTAGCACCGCTACAGCCGGAGTCCAATGCTGGCAGGCCAGGCCAAACGCAGCACAAGTCTGACCTCTTACCAAGGTAGGGCTGTGGCAACGTCGGGATCTTGTCACTCTGAGCCCTTCGCTGCGCTCAAGGGTAAACTCCGCGAAGAGTCCGTCTCCCCGGGTCGGGGACGGATTCTTCACTGCGTTCAGAATGACAATTTCCTCGCCAGCAGGTGGCGGAGCCGACTTTGGCACAGCCCTACTCACCATGGCCACCGGACTTCCCCTGCGGCGCTGGCCATGCTATAATACTCCTATCTTCTGCGACCCGGCGTGCGGCGCCGGCCGGTAGGGGGGAGGGCGGGCTGTATGCCTGGCGAAAGCAATGCCTGGCTGACCGAGCTGATCCGGGCCCATCAGGCGGAGATGGCGGCCAGCATCGCGGCGCGCGCCCGCCAGCGCATCCCGCTCTACGCGGGCATGCCGCCGTCCCAGGTCCAAGCCATTTTCGAGCGCGTCTATCAAGTGATGGCCCAATCGCTGGCCAGTGGCGATCTGACCGTGATGCGCGCCTTCATGCAGCAAGCGATTGTCGAGCGCCTCCAGGCCGGGGCGCCGGCCCCCGACCTGATCGCGTTGATCCCGTCATTGGGCGACGAGGTGCGCGCCGTCGTCGATCGGGAAAGCGCCACCGATCCCCGGCAGACGGCCCAGGCGCTCCGCCAGCTCCAGACCTTAATCAGCAATATGCGCATGATCGTGAGCGAAATTAACCTGAGCCTGCTCAAGACCCCCCCGCCTAATGGCGGCTAGCCTGCTCTGCCCCCCGCTTTTGACAAGCCCCGCACACTTATGATACACTACTGGACGGCCCCGCACGCCGGGGCGGTCTGCGGGGTGCTCCACGGGGTCGGCGCTCCGGGCCGCGATTTTCCCGGCCCGCCATGACAGACGCCGCCCACGGCAAGGAGATCGGAAAAAGAGTGACCGCACCGCACACCCCCGGCGGCGACCCCGCGGGGCACTACGATGTCCTGATTATCGGCGCGGGCACCGGCGGCTACCCGGCGGCGATCCGGGCCGCCCAACTCGGCTTGCGCACCGCCGTGATCGAGCGGGATAAAGTCGGCGGCCTCTGCCTGCACCGGGGCTGTGTGCCGACCAAGGCCCTGCTCCAGAGCGCCCAGGCGCTCAGCACCGTCCGCCGCGCCGCCGACCATGGCATCACCACGGGCGACGTCAGCTTCGATTACGCGGCCATGCAGGCGCGCAAAGATAAGATCGTCGGCCAGATGCATCGCGGCGTCGAGTCCCTGTTCAAGAAATACAAGGTCGACTCCCTGCCCGGCACGGCGGAGGTCCGCAGCCCGCGGGAAGTGGAATACACGCCGGCGGACGGAGGCGCCGCCCGACGCCTGACCGGCGCGCACCTGGTGCTGGCCACCGGCGCCGAGCCCCAGCCGCTGGACGGGCTGCCGTTCGACGGCCAGCAGGTCCTCAATACCGACCAGCTGCTGGCCCGGCCCCAGGTCCCGGCCGCGATCGTAGTGGTCGGCGCGGGGGCCTGGAGCACCGAGTGGGCGTTTCTGCTCGCCACCCTGGGCGCCCAGGTGACCCTCGTCGCGGCTGGCCCCACCGTGCTGCCCGGCTTCGACGCCGAGATCGGCAAGCAGCTGGAGCGCCTGATCGGCCGCAAGCTGCTCAAAGTGGTCACCGGCACCGCCCTGCGCGCCGCCGATTTTGAGCGCACCCCGGAGGGGCTGCGGGTGCAACTGGGCGGGGGCAAGACGGCGGACGCCGACTGCGCCCTGGTGGCCGGGGGCTGGGCGCCCCGCATCGGCGCCGGGCTGGACCGCCTCGGCCTGCGCCTGGAGCAGGGCTTTGTCGCCACGGACGCGTTGGGGCGCAGTGGCGTCGACGGCGTCTGGGCGATCGGCGACCTGACCGGCGGCCTGCTGCTGGCGCACGAGGCGATGCTCGAAGGGATCACAGCGGCCGAGACGATCGCCGGGCGGCGGCCCCTGCCGGTCGACCGCACGCGCATCCCACGCATGGCCTATACCTGGCCTGAGTGCGCGTCGATCGGGCTCGGCGAAGACGAAGCCAAGGCCGCCGGGCGGGTCGTCAAGACGGCCAAGTTCCCCTATACAGCGAATGCCCGGGCGCAGACCCATGGCGAGGCGAACGGGTTTGTCAAAGTCGTGGCCGCCGCGGACGGGCAGGTGCTCGGCGTCCACATTATTGGTCCCAATGCGACCGAGCTGATCGGAACGCCCGCCGTGGCCCAGCTCCTGCAGGCGGTGGCCTGGGAGGTGGGCGCGGCGTCTTTTCCGCATCCCACCGTCGGCGAGGCGCTCTGGGAAGCCGCCCGGATGATCGATGGGGCGCAGATTCACCTGTAGTTGTCGATGGCTTTTTGTTGGGAACCCGCGAACTTTCACAGGAGGCACAGGAGGTTAGGATGGTTAGTACAGCGAAGCGGCACGCAGCCAAAGACGCGCCTGCGCCGCCGTTACACGAAGCACTAGGGCTCAGCGCCGAGACCCTGCTCGACATGTACTATTACATAGTACTGGCCCGCAAGCTCGACGAGCGGATGTGGCAGCTCAACCGCCAGGGGAAGGCGGCGTTCGTGATCTCCTGCCAGGGCCAGGAAGCCGCCCAGATCGGCACGGCCTTCGGCATGGCGCGGGAGAAAGACTGGTATGTGCCCTACTACCGCGACCTGGGCCTGATGCTCTGCCTGGGCCAGACCCCGCGGCAGATCATGCTTTCCCTGTTCGCCCGGGCCGAGGAGCCCAACTCTGGGGGGCGCCAGATGCCCGGCCACTATGGCTTCCACAAGAGCCATGTGCTGACCACCGGCAGCCCCGTCGGCACCCAGTTCCTGCACGCCGTCGGCGTCGGCCTGGCCAACAAGCTGATGCGCCAGAACGCCGAGATCGTGGCCGCCTTCGGCGGCGAGGGCGCGACCTCCGAGGGCGACTGGCATGAGGCGATGAACTTCGCCGCGATCCACAAGCTGCCGGTCCTGTTCATTATCGAGAACAACCACTACGCGATCTCCGTCCCGCTGGAGCTCCAGGTCGGCGGCCAGAACCTCGCCGCGCGGGCGGCCGGCTACGGTATGCCGGGCGTCGCGGTCAACGGGCTCAACCCGCTCGAATGCTACCAGGCGGTGAAAGCCGCCGCCGACCGCGCCCGGGCGGGCGACGGCCCGACCCTGATCGAGATGAAATGTATCCGCCTCACGGCCCATTCGTCGGACGACAACGACCGGACCTACCGGACCAAAGAGGACAAAGAGGCCGATCGCCAGCGTGATCCGGTCGCCTTCTTCCAGCACTACCTGCACGAGCACGGGATCCTGGACGAGGCCAAAGATGCCCTGGTGCGCAAGCGGATCGACGAGGAAGTCGAGGACGCCACGAACTATGCGGAGACGGCGCCGGCCCCCGTTGCCGAGGACCTGATGAAGCATGTCTATGCCACCCCGGAGGAGGTTGCCGAATGGCGGTCAAAACTTTAATCGAAGCGATCCGCGATGGGTTGCGCGAGGAGATGGAGCGCGACGAGCGGATGATTATTTTCGGCGAGGACGTCGGCCCCCGCGGCGGCGTGTTCGGCGTCACCGAGGGGTTCAGTAAACAGTTCGGCGCCGACCGCGTGATCGACACGCCGCTGGCCGAGGCCCTGATCGCCGGGGTGGCGATCGGCGCGTCGGCGGCGGGCATGCACCCGGTGGCCGAGATCCAGTTCGCCGACTTTATCATGCCGGCGTTCGACCAGATCGTCAGCGAGGCGTCCCGCTTCCGCTATCGCTCCAACAACGATTGGTTCCTGCCGATGGTGATCCGCGCCCCGTATGGCGGCGGCATCCACGGCGCGCTCTATCACTCGCAGTCCGTGGAGGCCCTCTTTGGCCATGTGCCGGGGCTCATCGTCGTCATCCCGTCCAACCCCTACGACGCCAAGGGCCTGCTCAAGGCGGCGATCCGCCACCCCGATCCGGTGCTCTTCTTCGAGCACAAAGGCGGCTATCGCCTGATCAAGGGCGACGTGCCGGACGGCGATTATATTGTCGAGCTGGGCAAGTGCAAAGTCAGCCGTGCCGGCCAGCACCTGACGGCGGTGGCCTGGGGGATGATGCATTACCGCTGCCTGGAGGCGGCCGAGATCCTGGCCCAGGACGGGATCACGGTCGAAATCGTCGACGTGCAGACGATCAGCCCGCTCGACCGCGCGACCATCCTCGACTCGGTGAAAAAGACCGGCAAATGCCTGGTGGTCTACGAGGACAACCGCAGTGGCGGCTGGGGCGCGGAGATCGCGGCGAGCGTCGCCGAGGCGGCCTTCGAGTACCTCGACGGGCCGATCCTCCGGGTGACCGGGCCGGACGTGCCCGCCATGCCGTATAATCATGCGCAAGAGGCGGCGTTTATGCCGAACACGGAAAAGATCGTGGCCGCGATGCGCGAGCTGGCGGCTTATTAAGCCCAATCACGAGGCCAATTAGGAGCAGAAGCATGGCTAATCTCGCAAAGGTGACGATGCCCCAACTGGGCGAGAGCGTCACCGAGGGTACGATCGGCGCCTGGCTCAAGAAGCCGGGCGAGAAGATCGAAAAATACGAATCGCTGGCCGAAGTGGTCACCGATAAGGTGAACGCCGAGATCCCGTCGCCGTATACCGGCACGATCAAAGAGCTGCTCGTGCCGGAGAACGAGCCGGTGCCGATCGGCACGCTGATCTGCACGATCGAGACCGAAATCGAAGTTGCGGATACGCCGGCCGGGCATGATGCGCCGGCGCCGGCCGCGGCCGCCCCCGCGCCGGCCCCCGCCCAGCCCGTGGCCGCCACCCCGCCGCCGGCCCCGGCGCCCGCGCCCGCACCGGCCGCGCCCCCCCCGGCGCCCGTCGCCGCGACCGCGACTGCGACCGCGGTGGCCGCGCCACCCGCGCCCGCCGCCGGGGCCGGGGGCAATGGGGCCGGCGCCAAGCGCCTGAGCCCGGCCGTCGCCCGCCTGCTCGAAGAGCACAACCTGGAGTTGAGCCAGATCCCGGGCACCGGCTTCGAGGGCCGCGTGACGAAGGTCGATATCGAACGCTACCTGGAGCAGCGCGCGGCCGGGACCCTGCCGGCGCCGGCGCCGGCCCAACCCGCGGCCCCGGCCCCCGCCCAGCCGCTGGCGGCGGCGGCCGCCGCCCCGGCCCCGCCCGTGGCCGGGTCCGGGATGGCCGCGGCCGGCATGCGCAGCCCCTACGAGCCGAGCCTGGCCCCCGCCCCGGCTGCCCAGGCCGCGCCCCCGCCGCCGGCCCCGGTCGCCCCCGTCTTTGAGGGCCCGGGCGACCAGCTGGTGCCGCTGACCCAGATGCGCAAGGCGATCGCCGAGCACATGGTCCGCTCGGTACATACCTCGCCGCATGCCTGGACCTATGTCGAGATCGACATGCACAACGTCATGCAGTACCGGGCGCGGATCAAAGACCCGTTCCGGCAGCGCGAGGGCCGGGACCCGAGTGTGCTCGCCTTCGGCATCATGGCCCTGGCCCAGGCCCTGCGCCAGCACCCGGCCATCAACTCCGTCTGGAGCGACCAGGGCACCGTGCTCAAGCGCGAGATCAACGTCGGCATCCCGATCGACCTGGGCGACCAGGGCCTGATTGTGCCGGTCGTCCACGGCGCCGATGCCCAGTCGTTTATCGGCCTGACCCGCTCGGTGAGTGACCTGGCCACCCGCGCCCGGGCCGGCAAGCTGCGCGTCGACGATCTGCAGGGCTCGACGGTAACGCTGAACAACGCCGGCACCTTCGGTTCGATGATGTCGATGCCGATCCTCAACCAGCCGAACGTCGTCAACATCACCATGGAGGCGATCGTCAAGCGCCCCGTCGTCCTCGACGGCGACGCGATCGCCATCCGCCCGATGATGAACATGTGCTGCAGCTTCGACCATCGCGTGCTGGACGGCGCCCAGGTGGGCCGGTTCCTGCAGACGATGAAGCGGCTGCTCGAAGGCTTTACCGATGCGGGGCTAGGCTACTAACGCCCCGCGGCTCACACCAGGCGCGCGCGTCCGATTCGGACGCGCGCGCCTTTCTTTGGCGAGACCATACTATCCGGCGCGGTAGCGCGGCCTTACCAGCTGCGCCCCCGTAATCGGTGCCGCCGCAGCGCGAGCAGGCTGAGGCCGCTCAGCAGGAGCAGACTGCTGACCAGCAGGATCCAGGCGGCCCCGGTGACCGCGGTGCCGGTGCTCGGCATGCCGGGCGGCGCGGCCTCGCTGAGGGGCGCCATTTGGCCAGCCGCGTTGCCGACCCAGGTGTGCCGCCCGTCGGCGCTGACGGTCACGACGGTCGCCGGTTGCACGAAGTCCGCCGGCAGGCTGACCTCCGCGGCCGGCAGCACCCGGGCGCTCTCCGGGCTCAGGCGCACGAACACCGGCTGGCCGCTCCCCCCCCCCACGGACCAACCCTGGCCGGACGCATCGGTCGCCAGGCTGCCCAGATGCGCGCTGGCGCCGGCTCCCGTGCTGGCGAGCGCGGCCTCCTGGGGCGCGTTCGCCGGCGTCAGGCGCAACAGCACGCTCGGCGCGGTCGCGCCCGCGGGGGCCGCATCGGCCAGCAGCCAGCCATTGCCCGCGTCGTCCGCGGTCACGCGGGTGGGAGTCAGCGCCGGGGGTGGTCCCGCGATGGGCCGGCCGCTCCAGATCCCCCCGTTCAGGCCGAGCAGCCCCGCGCCCGCGCTCACGGCCCAGCCCTGGCGACCGTCGGGGCTGATCGCCACCAGGGTCAGGGGGGCGCCGGCGGGCTCAGTGGTGTCGATCCACTGCGCGCCGTCCCAGCGCCACAGCTTGTACACGCCGGCGGCGTTGCGGGCGGTCAGCCAGCCGGCCTGCCCGTCGGCACTGAAGGTCAGGTCAATCGGGATGTAATCGGGCGCGAGGACGGCGGCGGCCGATCCCCAGGTGCCCTGGTGCAGACGCAGCAGCACGGGGGTCGCGGCGGCGCCCGCCTGCACGACCTGGCCGGCCGCCCAGCCTTCCTGGCCGTCGGCGCTCACCACCATGCGCCACACGTCCAACCCCGGCACCAGCAGCGTGGGCGCCGTGAGGCTATCGGCCAGCACAAACCAGTGCCCCGGCGTGATGCGTAACAGGAAGCTGCCCGGCTCCGGCGTCGCCGCCGCGGCCGCCGGGAGCGGCGCCGCCAGGCGGCTGCCCCCCAGGTGCAGCGCCCGGCCGCCGTTCGGCCCGCCGGCGTTGGCCCAGGCGTAGCCGCCGCCGGCATTGTCCAGCGTCATCACATGAATTATGCCCACCCGTTCGGTCTTCTCCTGCGCGGGGGGCGCGGCTCCGACACTCCGGGCGCCGGGCAGCAGCCCGACCCCCACCAGCGCCCCCAGGGCGGCCAGCGCCAGACCCAGCGCCCGCCCGCGGGCGCGCATACGCGTGAACATGTGCTTCCTCCTTACTATGCGTTACCGTCTTATTAGGCGTTACCGGGCTGCGGTTGCCGGCCGCCGGATCGTGGCCGGCGGCGCTATCTACAGCTTACCACGCCTTTGCGGGCCGCACCAGACCAAAACCTGCTCATTTTCTGCTCACTGGCCCACGGCCGGCGCGGCAGTCTCGACGCCGAGCGCGGGCCTGGCCGATCAGAAGGGCGCCGTGCATTATCTCGCGCCGGGCTTCGCGCCCCCGGCCGAGTTCCTGGCGAGCTTGCGTATCGGGCGGGCCCGCTGCTTGCTGGCCTGGATGCGCTATGCCGAAGCCGTCGCCGAACTGGAGCAGGCCGTCGCGGTGGGCAACACGCTGGCTTCGGAAGCTCTCTTCTGGCTGGCCGCCGCCTACTATTTCGCACAACGCGACACCCCGCTGCCGTGCGCTCCTGGCGGCACAGACCAGGTTATCCCCGCGCTGTCACCCAGTGTTACCGCGTATGCACCGAGAACTTCACCGAAATGGGAGATAATGCAGAATAGAAACCCACGCAGAGGAGGTGGTTACAATGCCGAACACGAAACAGAAGCCGGCCCCGCCCAGCCCGGCGGGCCTGGCCACGCGGCCGGGGGCGCCCATCCTTGTCGAATGCAGCACCTGTGGCCGAGCGTTCCTGGCGCACATCACGACGCCGCTGCTGATCCAGGTAACCTTGGCGGTGGGCACCTGCCCGCACTGCGGGAGCTTTTTTACCCGCGGCGTGGCGCCGCCCGACCCGGCCGCCGGGATCGCGCCCCCGCCCGGGCCCCGATAGCGCCCCGCGGCCCGGCTTCGATGTCCGGCCCCGCTACCGGGGGATGGCGTGTTTGCAGTGGGCGCCGCCCATCGCTGCGCATTTCACCTCATTGACTTCCAGCCTGCGCCCGTAGTTGCGCATGAACAGGCGGGTGGCGTTTTCGCCCAGCAAGCTGTAATCTGCGCGTGCGCCGCTAACCGGGCACGGCTTCGATCAGCGAGCGGGGCGATTGCATCGGGATGACCCGGCTCAGCGCAAAGCCGGCGGCCGCCAGCAGGCGGCGGTACTCGGCCTCGCTGCGCTCGCGGCCGTCAAACAGCACGAGCATATGCAGGTCGAACTCGGCGACCATCGCGCCGGGGGTTACCCGCTCCGGCATGATCATCTCGACGATCAAGAGCTTGCCGCCCGGCGCCAGCGCCTGGCGGCAATTCTGCAGGATGCGGGTGGCCTGCGGGTCATCCCAGTCGTGCAACACCTGGGAGAGGATATAGAGATCGCCCCCCGCGGGCACCGATTCGAGAAAGTCGCCGGCGACGATCGTACAGCGATCGGCCAGCCCCGCCGCCTCGAAATAGAGCTCGGTGCCCTCCACGATCGCCGCTTTGTCGAACAGGACGCCCTGCAGGTGCGGATGGGCCTGCAGGACGGGGGCCAGGAAGGTGCCATAGGTGCCGCCGACGTCGACCACGCGCCGCACCGGCGCGAAATCATAGGCGGCCAGCATGGCCTGCGCGGCCTGGCTGGTCGTCGAGCTGATGAAGTTGTTGAAGATCTCGTTGGTCGCCGGATGGTGGGCCAGGTACTCGAAAAAGCCCTCCCCGAAGATGTGATTGAAGGCTACTTCGCCCGTGCGCACCTCGTGCAACAGGGCGCGGTAGGCCTCGTAGAACGCCTCGCCGTGGATGATCGCCAGGCCGCGTAACGAGCCGGCGACATGGGTCTGCAGCTTTTCGCCGAGCGGCGTGAGCGCGAAGCGCCCATCCGGCTCCTCGCGCAAGACTTCGTAATTCACCAGCCCGCGTAGGACCCGGTGCAGCGGCGCGGGCTGCACCCCCAGCGCGCCGGCCAGGTCGGCGCTGCGCTGGGGCCCGCTGCTCAACAAATCGGCGACGCCGAGCTTGGCGGCTACATAGATCAGCTGCATCGGCAGGTAGCCGTGGATCATGTTCAGCATCCGGCCGGCCGGCGAGAGCGGCGCGGCGGGACCGGGTGCGACCGAGTCAAGCATAGGGATGTCTCTTTCTGGTGGTTGGTTGGGCAAGTCGGGCCGGAATTCCCCGATCTGCGCAGCAGAGGGCGTGCCGTCATTTCGGCTCGGCGGGCGCCCGAATTGACAGCCCCTCTCATCCATGCAATAATGCGCTGTGGAGAACCCAACTGGGATCTGGTTATCGGAACTGATCCTCACCCATGCCGACCGCCTGGCGCTCCAGGCGGTCGTGGCCGCTTGTGCGCAGGTGCCCTGGTACCGGCAGTTTCCGCCCGACGTCCTGCAAGGCACATTCGTTAGCACGTACCAGACGCTGGCCCAGGTCTTCCCCACGCTCGATATCACGCCGATGCGGGTCTATATGGACCGGGTCATCGTGGAACGCATCCGCGCCGGGGCGCCGGCCGAAAGCCTGATGGCCGTGGCTTCGCTGCTGGAGAGCGGCGTGCATGCCCTGATCGACCAGCAGCCCGCGCCCGGTGCCGCGCGGGCGGCCGAGGCTCATCGCCTCACGCTGGCGATCACGAAAAACCTGCGGCTGATCCTGAGCGGGATTAACCTGCGCCTGCTCACCGACCAATCCGGCCTGGCGCCGATGAATCGCTGACGCCTCTAACGCCTATGGTATAATAGGGCGTATGTGCTGCTCTCGCCGCCTGTTGGGGGAGCCGAAAGGAACATTGCTTATGGACACCGAACTACGCGCGCCCAGTCCGGCCAGCGGGCTGATCACCCTGATCCCCGCCGAGCGCAAGGCGCGCAACGTGAATATCAAGCTGGAGACGGAGCGCGTGCAGCTGACGCGTAAGCCGAGCTGGCTCAACGTCAAATGGCAGCAGGGGCCGAACTATCATGACCTGAAAGCCCTGATGCGCGGCGCCGGGCTGCACACCGTCTGCGAAGAGGCCCGTTGCCCCAACATCAGCGAGTGCTGGGAGCACCGCACGGCCACCTTCTTGCTTCTCGGCGACACCTGCACGCGCTCGTGTGGCTTCTGCGCGATCAAGACCGGCCGCCCCAGCCACCTGGACCGCGACGAGCCGGAGCGGGTCGCCCGCTCGGTGCAGCACCTGGCCTTGCAGCATGTCGTCCTCACCTCGGTCAACCGCGACGAGCTAAAGCTCGGCGGCGCCGATATCTTCGCCGAGACCATCCGCCTGATCCGGACCTATGTGCCCGGCTGTAGCGTCGAAGTGTTGACCCCCGACTTCAAAGGCTACTGGCCCGCCCTGCAGCTGCTCATGGACGCCCACCCGGACATCCTCAACCACAACGTCGAATCCGTGCCGCGCCTCTATTATTGCGTGCGCCCACAGGCCCGCTATCCCCGCTCGCTGGAGTTCCTCCAGCGGGGCAAGGCGATGGATCCGACCGGCACGGTCAAAACGAAGTCGGGGCTGATGCTCGGCCTCGGCGAAGAGCTGGACGAGGTGCGCCAGGTGCTCGCCGACCTGCGCGCCCATGACGTCGATATCGTGACCATCGGCCAGTATCTGCGGCCGTCGTTCGCCCATCTGCCCGTGCTGAAATATTACACGCCCGACGAGTTCGCCGCGCTCAAAGTGGAGGCCCGGGCCATGGGTTTCCAGCACGTCGAGAGCGGCCCGCTGGTCCGCTCGTCGTACCACGCCCACGAGCAGGTGCAGCAGGCCGCCGCCGGCGCTTAACCCCGCCGCGGGGTGGGATCGCGGTCCGGTCAGGAGGGCGACGGCGCCAGCTGATCCGCCGCGGTCCCGCCCGGAACCGGCGGGGGGCGCCGGCCAAACTCGCCCAGGATCGCTTCCAGCAGGGGCAGCAGGCCCGTCACCCGCTGGGTGCGAATGGCCAGATCCCACAACGGCTCGAATTTCTTCCACCCGCCGGCGTAGGCCAGGTGGCGCAGCCGCCCGGTCCAGCGTGGCTTGACCCGGGCGCCCCGGAGAATGGCCCCCCAGCGGTAAAAATCACGATAGGCGCGCCAGTACCCGGCTTCCAGCTCGTTGGCCGTCAGCCGCGCCGGGCGGAAGACCGCGTGCCGCGTATCATAGCGATCCCAGTTCTCCGTCGTGATCCGCCCTTGCTCCACCATGCGGGTATGTAACGCCGTACTGGGGTAGGGCGTGAGGATGTGGAACGTCGCCGTCTCGATTCCCTGGGCCACAGCCCAATCCACCGTGCGCGCAAACACCCCGGTATCGTCGTCGTCCATGCCAAAGACAAAGCTGCCGTTGATCATGACGCCGAGATCATGCAGGCGCCGGATCGCGGCATTATAGTCGCGGTTCAGGTTCTGGTATTTGTGCTGGTCGCGCAGGTTCGTGGGGTTGAGCGTCTCGAAGCCGACGAACAGGCTGCGCAGGCCGCTGGCCACCGCTTTTTCCAGGAGCCGCGGCCCCAACACGGATTGGACCGTGGCCGCCGCTTGCCAGAGGCGGCCCATCCCGGCCATCCCGGCGAACAGCGCTTCGGCAAAGCGGGCATTGCCGAGCAGGTGATCGTCCAGGAAGTAGAGGTGGCGCCCCGGGAGCCGCGCGATCTCGGCCAGCGCGGCGTCCACCGTCTGCGTGTAGAAGGACTTCCCGCCGCGATAAAACGCCTCTTTATAGCAGAAATCGCAGATATGGGGGCAGCCCCGCGAGACGACGATGGAGTTGGGGCACAAATAGAGGTGCCGCTTGATCAGGTCGCGGCGGATCGGCGGAATACCGATCAAGGTCCGGGTTTGCGATCGGTAGACCGGCGCGGGGTGCCCGGCCCGATAATCGGCCAGGAAGGCGGGCCAGATATCGTCGCCGGGGCCGCGAAAGATGGTATCGGCGTGGGCCGCCGCCTCGTCGGGGAGGGCGGTCACATGCAACCCGCCCAGGGCCACATACGCGCCCCGCTGCCGGTAGTGGTCGGCCAGTTGGTAGGCGCGGTAGGCGGACGTGATATACACCTGGATGACGACCAGGTCGGGGTGGTCAGCCAGATCCAGCGCCTCGACATGCTCATCCTGCAAGGTGACCTCGTCCGCCGCGCCGAGGTAACTCGCCAGCGTGGCCAGCCCCAACGGCGGAAAGAGCGCATATTTGATCGGGCGAAAGTACGGGCTTTTCGCCTCGGTCAGCGCCGGTAAGATCATTTTCACCTTCATCGCTCGCTGCCCTCCGGTAGTGCGCGTCCCGTGGCCCCCCACATGTGGGGGGCAGAGGTCTCTAGCGGTCGCGTCGAAAAGGACGCAGTTGACAGGCGCTGGCTATCCCGATTCTAGCATCCGCACCCGGCCGGGCACGACGGTTTGAGGCACAGAAAACCGGCATTCAAAGCAGGCGGTCAGCGCACCTGAGTGCTTGACAGAGCGGCGGGGGTGTGCGGCAGCTTTTTGCCCCGGCGACCGGGGACTTTCCTAACCCCCCTGCCCCCTTCCCGAACGCGGGAAGGGGGGTGCTGGGCCGGCCACCTGGGACCCGGACGCCGGCGCCCCTTCCCTGCCAGGGTTCAGGAGCGGACAGATCGTGTATGCAACAAGGCGTAAGTGATGGGCTAGCGCGCCTGAAACGGCTGTGGGAGAGGGCTCTGCCCTCGACGCTGTTGCCGCGCGGGTGGGCCGCGATCCCGTGCCAGATCATGAGGCGAGTCAGCCATGAGCCGTTGGCTCACCACCTGGAATGAAAATGGGTGTATACTCGGCCCACGGCTGAGGGCGGGCGCAGAGGTCGTCAAAACTTTGGTGCGCTGAGCCTGCCGGCGAGTCTGACCGGGACACCTGCAAGTACCACCATGTGCTGCTCCCCCTGTGGGAAGCGCGTAGGGCAGATTTTGCCCCCACGGTGTCTTGTCCGCCTCCAGCCCCGACCCGCGCCCTTACTGTTGGAGGTGTGTCTATGGAAGTCTTATTCACTCATTGTGCCGGGCTGGATTGCCATAAACAGACCGTTGTCGTCCATCGCGTGCTCCCCGGCCCCGCAACTGGGCTGCTGCGGGAAACGCGCTCCTTTGGCACGACCACGGCCGAACTCTTGCGGCTCAGCGACTGGCTGAGTGCCGGCGGCGTCACCCACCTCGCCATGGAGAGTACCGGGGTCTACTGGAAGCCGATTTTCAACCTGTTGGAAACCAGCTTCAACGTCGCGGTGCTCAACGCCCAGCACGTCAAAAACGTGCCCGGGCGCAAAACCGATGTCAAGGACGCGCAATGGCTGGCCGAACTGCTGCGCCATGGCCTCGTCCAACCAAGCTTTATCCCGCCCCAGGCGCAACGCGACCTCCGCGACCTGACGCGGGAACGGACCAATTTTGTGCGGCAGCGGGCGACGCTCGCCAACCGCGTCCAAAAGGTGTTAGAGGGCATGAATATCAAGCTGGGCGATGTGGCGTCCGATGTGCTGGGCCGCTCCGGGCGGGCCATGTTGGACGCGCTGGTGGCCGGACAAACGGACGCGGCCCAGTTGGCCGAATTAGCGCAAGGGAAATTACGGCGCAAACGCGCGGAGCTGGAACAAGCGCTCACCGGCCGGGTGCGCGCCCATCATCAGTTCTTGCTGAGCGAACTGTTGAGTCAAATCGACAGCGTCGATGACACGATCGCCCGCTTCACGGCGGCCATCGAGCGGGCTTGCCTAGCGGATGGGGACGTCGTCGCCCTGCTCGACACCATCCCGGGGATCAGCAAGGAAGTGGCGGAAGTGGTGCTGGCGGAGATCGGGACGGACATGAGTCGGTTCCCGAGCGCCGCCCAACTAGCCGCTTGGAGCGGGTTAGTACCGGGCAATGACGAAAGTGCGGGGAAGCGGCGCAATGGGCGCATCCGCAAGGGGGATCCCTGGTTGCGGGTGATCCTGATTCAGGCGGCCCTGGGGGCGACGCGCAGCAAAGGGACCTACCTGGGGGCGCAATATCGCCGGCTGGCCGCACGGCGGGGGGCGAAGCGGGCGATTGTCGCGGTGGCCCACTCGTTGATCGTGATTATTTATCATGTCATTGCCGAGCGGGCGCCATACCGGGAGCTGGGGGGGGATTACTTCGAGCGGGGGAATGCCGAAGCGAAAGCCAAGCGGCTGGTCCGGCGCGTCGAGCAACTGGGCTATGAGGTGACGCTCAAACCTAAACCAGCCGCCTAGTCCTATTTTCAGGGCAGTATTGCGCGGGCCGCGCCCGCGCCCATCCGCGCGAACTTAAGACCGGGCTCGGCCCCTGGCGCGCTAGTCGGGATAGGGGCGGGTCTCAGACCCGCCCATGCCGATCAACCTCAGCGCCGGGGCTGCAAGGAGCCACGGGGCGCCGCCCCGCACCAACGCCCCAGGGGAAGGACCGTCAGCCCGCGTAGGCGGGCTTCCGGACTCGTAGCCGCGGCTTTAGCCGCCAGGCATCTCGCCCCAGGGCCCTGCTGCTGGTTAGGTTGATCGGCAACAGGCGGGTCGCAGACCCGCCTGTTGCCGGGACCCGCCCTGCCCCCCCAGAGGCCTCCCCGACCGCGCTCCACCCGCCCCACCAAGCGGGTCTGAGACCCGCTCCTACCCCGGCCGAGTCGCCCTCGGCGGCTGATGGTCGCGCGGAGGGAGCCCTCTCCCAGAGCCCACCAGGTGGGGCCTGCCCGTGAATCTGGGGGGCGCGCGGGCCGGGCGCCGCCCTGGGCGCTAGGGGGAGTCGCCCGGGTTGGGAGGGGTGGGCGGCGGGGGCCGGGGGGGCGCGCTGGCGTCGGCCGCGGGGCGGGCGGGCGGCGCGCTCCCGGCACGCGCCTGATAGATCCACCCCGCGATCAGCCCGGCCACCACGAGCGCCATCAGCGTCCAGCCGACCCACTCGGGAAGCAATTCCAGGACCTTGCCCAGCAGTTCGCCCATGGACATCCCTCCATTGCGTCTATCTACGGTCCCGCCGGCCGGGCGACCGCCAAGCCGTCGTTGGATTGCGCGCCCCAGGCGGCCAGGAACGTGGGCCAGGCCACTTCGTATTCCGTGAGCCGGTGGGCGTTGGTGGAGGTGGGGCCGAGCACGTCGCGGATCAGGACCGCCGTGGCGTTGAACCCGGCGACGACGACCGCGTGATCGTTGCCCAGCACGGTCTGGTAGCGGTGGCCATCGGGGCCGATCCAGGTCGCCGGCACCCAGCGGGTGAAGTCGACCGTCGTCTTGATCCAGACGAGCTGCCCCGCGCGCAAGGCGCTTTCCACGCCGGCCTGATCGTGGACCGGGGTCGTCGCGAGGCCATAGTGCGCAAAGACCTTGCGCATGGCGGCGCCGGTGGTGCGGGCCAGGAAGTTGGTCCGGTAATCGCCGGAGTAGAAGTTAGCGATGTCGCCGCCGGTGATCGCGACGCCCTGGGGCGTCTGCTGATAGGATGGCACCACGCTCGTATCGAGGCCAATCAGCTGTAACTGGTCGGCCAGGCTGACGTCCCGGCCGTAGGTCTTGAAAATCGCCCAGGCGGCATCGAACTCACAGGTGAAATGGAAATACTGGCCGGTTTTGCTCGCGGTCGGGATATAGACGTCGTAGGCCGCGGGCGCCTGGGCGGGGCGCGTGGGCTCCAGCGCATCCATGGCCGCCGGCGTCGCGGCGTCGGCGGGCGGGGCCGGGGACGGCGGGGCCGGACCGCCCAGCGGCAGGGCGGTCGGCGGCGTCTGGGCGGCCGGCTGCTCGCCGACCATGATCTGGAGCGTGGACCCGACGAAGAGGAGGTTGGGGTTGGGGATCCGGTTACGCGCCTGGATCGCTTCCACCGTGGTGCCGTAGCGCACCGCGATCTCGCTCAACGTATCCCCGACCCGAATGATGTAGGGGACGACGGTGCCGGGGAGGGCCGGCAGGGCCGGCTGGGTCGGGGTCGGCGCCGCCGTCGGCCCGGCCGCGCGCGCCCCGGCGGGCCGCAGCCCCGGCGTGGGCGTGGGGCGGCGGAGCGTCTCCGCGGTGGGGGTCGCGCTCGCCAGTCCCAGGTCCACGTGGATGCTGAGTATTGGGTACGTCTGGCCCACCCATTGCACCACGGCGAGGAGGATAGCCAGTACGGCGACTAACCCCACCCCCCACCGGACATTGTTAGGCATCCTGATCCTTGTCTTGCGGCGCGCCCGCGGCCTGGCGCGCCACCCGGTGGCAACCGCGACTACTCCATGATCAGTATACCAAAATCGACGACGCGTCCATAGGCCTCCTGGCGGGCTGGGTGCTTGGCAGGATTTTGCCCCGGCGGCGGCCGGCGAGATGGCGGCGCGGGAACGAACCTCTCCCCTCGCCCC
>DATGEF010000036.1:0-11018 GCA_035310405.1 Chloroflexia bacterium
CAGACCGTGGCGGCCGACGTGGCGGTCGCCCCGCAGGATGCCCAGCTCACCGTTGACGCCGACGGCGTGCGGGTGCAGACGGCCCAGAGCGGCCAGCGCCTCGACGTCGACGGCACCTGGGCGGCGATCCTGGCCGCCACGCAGCAGTATCCCTTCGGGGACATTACGCTGAAGCTCGCCCCGGTGCCGCCCCGCGTCCACGATGCGGACATCGCCGCGGCGCTGGCCACCGTGCATCGCCTCTCCGACAAGCCGGTGACCTTGACCGGGCGGGGGGCCGACGGCAGCGTCCATACCTGGACCCTCGATGCGCCAACCTTGCGCCGCTGGCTGCAGATCAGCCAGGATGCCAACGGCACCGCGGTCGTGCAGAGCCGGTTGGACGACCGCAAGATCACCACCTACCTGGAAGGGATCGCCGGCGACCTCAAGCACGAGGCGCAGAATGCGACCCTGGCGCTGCCGAATTATGCGACCAGCGCACTGCTGACGCCGGATCTAACCGGCCAACAGCTGAGCCTGGTGGCGTCCCGGGACCATGTGCAGGCGGCGGCCCAGGCGGATGACGGCCGGCGCACCGCCGACCTGGTGACGGAGCCCGTGCCGGCGGCCGTGACCGCGGCGCAGCTCCAGCCGATCAAAGACCAGCTAGACGGCGCGATGCGCGATGGGCTGACCTTGACCGCCGGGGATCAGACCTACCAGGTCAAGGGGGCCGATGTCGCCCTGGTGCTCTATCTCCAACCGAGCCCGGCCGGCGCGGCGCTGCCCTACCAGGTGACCGTCAACGATAACGACATCGCGCGGCTGATCACGAAGATCGCGCATGACCTCGATCATCCGGCCCAGGATGCGGTCTACCGCCTGGTCGACAATGTGGTAACCCTGGTCAAGCAACCGCAGGATGGGCAGCAGGTCGACGCGGCGGCGACGGGGGCGGCGATCAAGGCGGCCCTGCTGGCCGGGCAAAAGACGGCGGCCCTGACCCTGACTCCGCTGAAGCCGGCCTTTGCCGCGACCGACCAGGCCGGGGCGATCGTCACACCCCAGCTACTGCAGGCCGATAGTACCTACTACGGCGGCTCGTCGCCCGAGCGCAATTGGAACGTCACGTTGGGCGCGAGTAAGCTCGACGGCTGGCTGATCGCGCCGGGCGCGACCTTCAGCTTGAACGACGCGCTGGGCGACCTGACGCTGGATGCCGGGTTTAAGATGGGCTGGGCGATCCTGGTCCAGAGTGGCAGCGCGACGACCATCCCCGCCGAGGCGGGGGGCATTTGCCAGGTGGCGACCACGCTTTTTCACCCGGTCTTCTGGGCCGGCCTGCCGATGGTCGAGCGCCACCATCATAGCTACTGGATCGGCCTCTACGGCGTGCCCCCCCTGGGCATGCAGGGCCTGGATGCGACGATCTCGCCCCCGGACTGGGATTTCCGCTTCAAAAACACGACCGGCAACTGGCTGCTGATCCGCGCCCGGGGCGACCATACGAACCTGCGCGTCCAGCTCTGGGGCACGGACCCGGGTTGGCGCGTCGAAGTCAGCCGGCCCGTGATCACCAAACCCGTGGTCACCGACCCGATCCCCCGGCGGCAGCTGACCGATAAGCTGGCAGCCGGGCGCTTGATCCAGGTCGAGCATGCGCAGGATGGCTTTACCTCCGATATCCACCGCGTGGTCTACGACCGCGCCGGCACCAAGCTCGACGATTGGCATGCCCAGGGCACCTATCTGCCCTCCCACAACACCTTCATGATCGGGACCGGGCCGTCGGCCCCCTGAGATCCGCCGCGCCCCCCGCGCCGCTAACCCCCGCCGGCAGGCGACCCGGCGGGGGTTGGCTTGTGCCCGGTTAGCGGGGTGCGGCCCCGGCGGGGGCCGGCCGGCGGCATGAAATCCCCGCGGCTCCGTTGTATAGTGCATCTCACCTGTTACGGAGGCGGTTTCTTGACTATGCAGACACCAGAGTGGGTACGCCACGCCATTTTTTATCAGATTTTCCCCGATCGTTTCGCCACCTCGCCCACCGTTCCCAAGCCCACCTATCTCGAGTCCTGGGATAGCCCGCCGACCGTGTATGGGTATAAGGGCGGCGATCTGCTCGGCGTTGCCGAGCGGCTGGACTACCTGCAGGATCTGGGCGTGACGGCGATCTATTTTACGCCCATCTTCGCCTCGACGGCCAACCATCGCTACCACACCTATGACTACTACCGGGTCGATCCGATCCTGGGCGGGGATCAGGCCTTTCGCACCTTGCTGGACGCCGCGCACGCGCGCAACATCCGGGTCGTGCTCGACGGCGTGTTCAATCACGCCAGCCGGGGGTTTTACCAGTTTAATCACACCCTGGAGAACGGGCCCGAGTCGCCCTACCGCGATTGGTTCCACTTCCACCAACTGCCGCCCAACGCCTACGATCTGCACCGGCCGCCCGGCTACGCCGCCTGGTGGGGGGACCACGCCCTGCCGAAATTCAACACGCATACCCCCGCGGTCCGCGAGTTCCTGCTGGGCGTGGCCGAGCACTGGATGCGGCAAGGGATCGACGGCTGGCGGCTCGACGTGCCGGGCGAGATCGCCGACGACACCTTCTGGCAGGAGTTCCGGCTGCGGATCAAGGCGATCAACCCCGAGGCGTATATCGTCGGCGAGATCTGGCAGGACAGCCGCCACTGGCTGCAAGGCGACCAGTTCGATGCCGTGATGAATTACCTGTTTGCGGAGCGGGTCATCGCCTATACCATCGGCTCGCACCTGGACAAGCCGCTGGTGCGCGATCAGGGCTGGGACCCCACGCGCCCCCTCGACGGCGCGGGATTCGCCAACGCGATCGCCGATCTCCTCGCCCTCTATCCGCGGGCGGTGACCGAGGTCCAGCTCAACCTGCTCGACAGCCACGACACGGCGCGCTTTCTGAGCATGGCGCGGGGCGATCTAACCGCGCTGACCCTGGCCACGCTCTTCCAGATGAGTTACCCGGGCACGCCGTCGATCTATTATGGCGATGAGATCGGCCTGGAGGGCCGCCGCGATCCCGATTGCCGCCGCACGTTCCCCTGGGACGAGAGTCGCTGGAACCACGAGCTGCGCGCCTACTTTAAGCAGGCGATCGCCCTGCGTCAGGCGCACCCGGCGCTGCGGACGGGCGATTACCAGCCGCTGTACGCGACCGACGGCGTGTACGCCTTTGCCCGCCGGCTGGGCGAAGACTATGTCATGGTCGCGCTGAACACGGCCCGCGCCCGCCGCCACCTGCACCTGCCGCTGGCTGCACCCCTGGCCGGCCGCGGGCCCTGGCAGCTGCTGATCGGCGAGGGCACGGCCACGGTCCAGGGCGAGCTGCTGGAGATCGCCGTGCCGCCGCGGACGGGGGTGGCGCTGGCCCCGCCGGCCCGCTAAGGGCGCCATCGGCTCCCCCGGTGCGTGGTTAGGGGTGGGCCGTGCCGGTCGGCTCGCCGCCCCCGCGATCGGGGGTGCCCGTGACGACCGGCGTGCCGGTCGGTTGGCCGCCCTCGTCGTGTGGCGTCTCACTGGGATCGGGCGTGTGGCTGGGCTGCGCGGTCTGGCTCGGTTGTGCCGTCTGGCTCGGTTGCGCGGTCTGGCTCGGCTCGGCGGTCAGTGCGGGCGTTTCACTCGGCGGGGCGGTCGGCACGGCCGTGTCCGTGGGCGGGGCGGTCGGGACAGCGGTCGGCGGCGGCGTGTCGCTCGGCGGCACGGTGGGCCCGGGGGTGCGGCGCGGCGGCAGCGTCGGCACCGGCGGCGCAACGGTATCCGTGGGTTGCGCCGTCGGCACCGGGGTATCCGTCGGCGGGACCTGCGTCGGCTCCGTGGTGGGGCTGGGCGGACTGGGGGGCGCGGGCGTCGCGCTCGCCGGCACGGGGCTCGGCGTCTCTGTCGGCGCCAGGGTGGCGGGTGGTCGGGTGTTGGTCGGCACGGGCGGGGGCATGGCGGTATTGGTCGCCGCAGGGGCCGGCGGGGGTGTGGCCGGCGGCGTCGGCACAGAGGTTGGGCTCGGCGCACTCGTGGCGCTCGGCAGGGCGGTGCGCTCGGGCGTGCGACTGGGTGGCCCCGGCACCCCGCTGGCCGTCGGCAGCCCTGTCGGCGGCGCCCCTGCATCCCGCGTGGGCGAGGGGGCGACCGGCGGCGCGGACCGCGCCGCCGTCGCCACGGGCGACACCGTCCCCGGGGCGGGCGGCGGGGGCCGGGTGCTGGTGCTCTGCGGTAAAGGGGTGACGGTGGGCGGCGGGCCGGGCAGGGCCGTGTCCGGCGGCACGATCGGCGTCGCCGCGGTCCCGGCGGTCGGGGGCGGCGGGGTCACAACGCCCGGCGGGAGCGTCGGCTGGGGCACCGCGGACGCCGGGAGGGGGGCGGCCCATGTGGCCGTGCCCGGTCCACTCAGCACGCGGATATTCAGGGCGTAGAGCCGGGGGTCGGGCGGGTGGACCGCGTAGAGGCACACGATCTCGGCGCCGACGGCCGGTTGCCCCTCGATCTGCGTCGTCTGGGGGTCGATGGCGATGACTTTACCGTCGACCTGCCATTGGGTGGCGGCCATCTGGCGGATGATGCCGGTATAGCTGGCGAGCTGCGTGGGGGCGGGCGGCGGCGGTTGCCGGGTCAGGGCCCAGACCACGGCGACGACAGCCACGACCAGCGCCAGGGCGGCCAGGCTCGTGGCCGGCGAGAAGACGAAGGGCAGGGCCCGGCGCCGCCGGCGCGCGGGGGCGGGGCCCCACCCGTCGGCGCTGCGCAGGGGCGCCACGCCGATCGGGCGGCGCCGCGTCTGGGCGGCCTGTTGGGTGCGGGCCTGGATGCGGGCCAGCGCCGCGGGGGAGAGCGGGGGCGCGGGCAGGCCGGCCCGCACGGCCAGGGCCGTGCGCAGCAGCGGCTCCAGCTCGGCCGCCTGCTCGGGATACGCGGCGAGCACCGCCTCGACGCTGTGCCCCTCGCGCACCTGTTGCCAGGCCGCGCTGAAGACGTCCTCTGCCGGGTTCCTGCGCTCAAACATGCCTGTCAAGTTCCTTTAGCCGGGAGCCGCCCCGGCGGATGGCCGCCGCGGGTCAGCGCCCGGCGCAGTGAATCGACCCCTCGATAATAGAGACTCTTGACCGACGGCAGGCTGCGGTCCAGCAGCCGGGCCACCTGCGGCAGCTCCCAGCCCTCGACCACGTGGAGCAGGACCACCTGCCGTTGCTCATCCGTGAGCGTGGCCAGGCCGGCTTGCAGCTCCTGCCGGTCGGGGAGATCGTCAATGCCGCGATCGGTCCCCCCCGGCTCGCCACTCGGATCGGCCGCCAGCCAGCTTTCCAGCGACACCTGCGGCCGCCGCTTGCGCGCCCGGTAGTGATCGGCGATCAGGTTGCGGGCGATGCGAAACAGCCAGGCCTGGAACGGGGTGCTCTCCAGGACGAACCTATCCACACTGCCGATCATGCGCATCATGACCTCAGAGACCAGGTCCTCGGCCAGCATGGCATCCTGGACCTGGTAATAGGCATAGCGATAAAGCGGGGGCGCATATTGCTGCACCACGTATTCGACGGCCCAGGGGTCGCCCCGCTGTAACCCCGCCACGAGGGCTGCATCATCCATGTATCGTCGGCTCGGGCTGTAAGTGTCTGTCCAAGACTGACTTTGTAGCATGCCTTCTCACACGATGTCAAGGTCCGTTCACAGCCGCGGCCGGCAGGTCCGAGGCGATCCGCCATCCCATGCACTACGACTAACGCCGCCGGGGGCCGAAAAGTAGCGGGCGCGCGGGCGAGGTTAGGGCCGGATGGGCCCGCCTTGTTGCGCGCCCGGGGGCGGGCCACGACCCATGGCCCCGATCGTGCTTGGGTGAGGGATCGACGATAACGCACGATCGCCTAGACTGGTTGGTAGGCGGCGACCCAAGGGATACCGATATGACGAACTTTCAAGATCACCAGCTCGAGCGCTTTCTCACGGCCCACGCGCCCGCCCTGACCGCCATATTCCTGCAAGCCTACGCCGCGGCGGGGGGCCATTATCGGCTGCTCTCGCCGGAGGAACAGGCCCGTCAGGCGGCGATCGATAGCCAGGAGTTTGTGGCCGACCTCTTGCGGGGCGAAGTCGACCAACAGGCCGTGCGCCAGACGGTGCAGACCACGGCCCAGGCCGCCGCGGTGGCCGACATTCTGCGGATGGTGACGATCCAGGAGCGGCTGTTCGTCGCGCTGCTGCGCGCGGAGTTGGCGACCCAACCGGAGCTGGCCACCGAGCTGGAGCGGCGCTGCCGCAATTTGATGGCCCGCTTCCGGGTGAGTCTGGCCGGGGCGCAGGCCGATGCCGTGTTGCGGCGGTTCGGCGCCCGCCCCGACTAACGGCCCGCCGCCCGCGGCGCACGGGGGAGGGGCTAGATGCCGCACTATATCGGCAGTAGCCTGCTGCGAGGCACGCTGCAAGCCGTCAAACGGGCCAGCGGGCCGCAATATGCGACGCTGTTGGCTCAGGCCGGCATGCTGCGCTACCTGGAGACGCTGCCTCCGCCCGACGATAGCCCCTCCTGTACCGCGGAAGAATATAGCCGCCTGCCGGCCGCGGTGTTTGCCATGCTCGGCGAGCCGCTGACCCGCTTGTTCCTGCGCAACCTCGGCACGCTGGGCGCGGCGCGCATCGCCGGGGTGCCGCAGATGGCCGCGTGGACGGCCGCCGCCCGCGCCTTGCCGCCGGAGGAGCGGACGGCCTGGTACGTCCGCTGGGTGGCGGCGACCAATGAGCAGATCTGGACCCACTCCCCGATCACCGAAGACGCCACAGCCTGGTACATTACGATGGAGGTCTGCGCCACCTGCCTGGCCATCCGGGGCGTGAGCGCCCCGATCTGCGATAACTCGACGTCCCTGTATCGGAGCCTCGCCGAGCCCATCACCGGCCAGAAGGTACGCGTGGCCGAAGTCGAATGTGCGGCGCTGGGGGCCCCGCACTGTAAATTCGCCTTCTACAAAAAGCCCTGAGCCACCAGCCCCCGGATCGTGACGGGCCGCTACCTGACGGTGACAGTGCTCACCATGTCCGGGTGCAGGGTGCAAATGACCTGCACGGTGCCCACGGCCGTGAACGTGTGGCTGTAGAGATCATTCTTCTGCAGGATATCGGACGACCAGGTGACGTCGGCGTCGGCGACGGTGTGCTCGGTGGGCCCGGCGTTGGTCCAAACGACCTTCGTGCCGGGTGCTACGGTGATCGCCGGCGGGTCGAAGCCGAAGTCATACACGCGCACATAGACGATCGGCGGGGTGGGCCGCGGCGTGGGCGGCACCGGGCGCGGTGTCGGCGGGACCGGCCGATTGGTGGGCGGCACTGGGCGGAGGGTTGGCACGATGGGGTGTGACGTCGGCGTGCCGGCTGGCGGGGGCGCTGTCGCCGGCGCCGCCGTGGTCGCGATCGGTGCCGCCGCGGTGTCGGTCGCGGCCACGGCCGTGGTGGCCGCCGGCGCGAGCAGGGGGGTCGTCGGGATGGCGGCCGTGTCGGTCGGCGCCGGGACGGTGTTGGTGGGCGGGGCGCTGGTCGCGGTGGCCGTGGCGGTGGGGACGGCCGTTGCCGTGGGGGGCGCGTCGCCGCAGGCCGCCAGTACGCCGAGGCTGGCCACGGCGCCCAGAACGAGGACGTGCCGGATCATACGAATCGACGCTTGGAACATGCTGGACTTTCCTTCCGCTGTCGGCTGGTTCGGTAGGTAGGACGCAAACGGCCCATGGATACGTGATGATTACGCCAAATCCGGCGCGCTTAGTTTTGTGGCGCCCGTTTCTGCTTGACGCCGCAAGGTGGTTTGCTATAATGCACCCAATGAGCCAGTGGCGGCGCAGGCGCCGATTAGAGCAACGGAGGCTACGCGTATGGACGAGATGTATAATAGCGTGATTCATGCCCCGGAGTTTCCGACCGGACTCGACTGGCTGAACACAACCGATCACCGGCCGCTCCAGTGGAGCGACCTGCGGGGCAAACTCGTGCTCCTCGACTTCTGGACCTATGGCTGAATCAACTGCATCCACATCCTGCCGCAGTTGCGGCAGTTGGAGGCCAAATACCCGCAGGAGCTGGTCGTCGTGGGCGTCCATGCCGGCAAATACACGGCCGAGCGCCTGACGGCCAACGTGCGCGATGCCGTGCTGCGGCTGGGGATCGATCACCCCGTGGTCAACGACCGCTTCTTTCGGGTCTGGAAGGGATTCACCGTCAATGCCTGGCCCACGGTGGTGCTCGTCGATCCGCGAGGTTACTACATGGGCAGCCAGCCGGGCGAGATCACCTTTGCCGACTTCGATCCGATCGTCGGCCAGGCGATCGCCCACTACGACTCCCGCGGCCTCCTCGACCGCCGGCCGCTGCTGACGCACCCGGAGCATCTGGACGAGCCGGCGCGGCCCTTGTGCTATCCCGGCAAGGTGCTGGCCACGGCCGGGATCGCTGGGGCGCCGGGGCGGCTGTTTATCGCCGACAGCGACCACCACCGGGTCATCGGCGCGCGCCTGACCGCCGATGGGCAGACGGCCGATGTCGACTGGATCGCCGGCACAGGGGCGGCCGGCCTGGCCGGCGGATCGTTCGCCACGGCCCGCTTTGCGCGCCCGCAGGGGATGGCTCTGGTCGACGAGACGCTGTATGTGGCCGACAGCGAGAATCACGCCGTGCGCGCCCTGGATCTGGGGAGCCGGCAGGTGACGACGGTGGCCGGCACCGGGGAGATCGGCGCCGCGCGCACGGGCGGGGCGGCTATCGCGACCGCGCTCAACTCGCCCTGGGATCTCACCTGGGTGGGCAGCAAGCTCTATATCGCCATGGCGGGCTACCACCAGCTCTGGGTGTATGACCCGGCGGCCGGCACTGTGCTGCCCTACGCCGGCACCGGGCGCGAGGCCCTGGCCGATGGGCGCGTCTGGGCCGCCGACCTGACCCGGGCGCGCACGATGAGCGACCTGGTGGGCTATGCCAGCCTGGCCCAGCCGACCGGGCTCGCGACGGATGGCGCGCAGCTCTATTTCGCCTGTAGCGAAGCCCAGGCCATCCGCCGGGCCCCGCTGGACGGCGGCGCCGTGCAGACCCTGGTGGGGACCGGCCTGTTCGATTTTGCCGACCAGGATGGGGTGGGCGATGCCGTGCGCCTCCAGCATCCGTTCGGCGTGGCCTGCTACCAGGGCCGGCTCCTCGTCGCCGATACGTACAACAGCAAGATCAAGTGGCTGGATAGCGCGACCCGCACGGTGACGACCTGGCTCGGCGGCGATAGCCGGGGCCTGGTCGACGGCCCGGCCGCGGCGGCCCGGTTCAACGAGCCGGAGGGGCTCAGCGTGGCCGGCGACCGCCTCTATATTGCCGACACGAATAATCACGCCATCCGCGTGGTGGATCTGGCGGGTGGCGACGGGCGGGTGGCGACTGTGGAAGTGCGTGGCCTCGGCTAGCCGCCGCCTGGTCGACCCGGTCCTGCTGGCGATCTTATGCGGCGCGTTGCTGCTGCGCCTGGGCTACCCGGCCCTGGTGGGGCTCGCCGAGCGCACGCCCCTCCACGGGTTCGTCGTCGACGAGCAGGAATATTACGGCGCGGCCTCGGTCCTGGCCGACGGCCGCGGCCTCAGCTTCTACGACACCTTTACCTGGACGCGCACGCCCGCCTATGTCATCCTGGTGGCGACGCTGTTCGGCCTGTTCGGCCGCCAGACCGGGCCGGTGTTCGCGCTGCAGGCCGTCCTGTCCGTGCTGACGCTCTATCTGCTGGCCTGGCTCGCCGGCCGCGCCGCCCGCCGGGCGCCGGCGCTGGGGCTCAGCCCCCGCGCGGCGGCGCGGGGCGCGGCGCTGCTGGGGGCTCTCTGGCTGCCCTTCACGCTCTTCGCCAACCTGCTGCTGAGCGAAACCCTCTTCCTGCTGCTCATCGCCGGGGCCTTCGTGCTGCTCGCGGGGTGGGCAGACCGCGCCCCGGACACGGGCGGGGCGCGGCCGGACCCCACTCCTCCAGCCTCCCCCGCGGCGCGGGAACCGCGGCTGCGCTTCGTCCTCCCCCTGGCGGCGGGCGCGCTGCTCGGGCTGGCGGCGCTGACCCGCTCCACGGCGCTGGCTTTCATCCCCCTGGTGGCCCTCTGGGCCGGGTGGACCGCCTGGCGGCAGGGAGGATGGCGCCGGCCGCCCTGGCCGGCGCCGGGGCTGTTGCTGGCGGGCGCGATCCTGCTGCTGCTGCCGCAGGTCGGGTACAACTACGTCGCCTACCGGCAGCTGATCCTGGGCGATACCAGCAGCGGCTACAACCTCTGGCTGGCCAGCGTGGGCGTCAAGGACGCCGCGCGCCTGGAGGCCGACCTGGCGCGCATCCCGAGCCCCGCGGACAAGCAAGCCTTTGCCTACCAGCAGGCGCTGGCCAATATCGCCGCGCGGCCCGGCGATTTCCTGGGCAAGGGGCTCAAAGAAAGCCTCGATCTCTGGAAGATCAATTTCGCCTCGGAGGAGCGCCAGGTGCGCGGCTTTTCCGCCGGCCGCGTGCCGGCGGCCCACCTCTGGAGCCTGCTGGCGGGGGAAGACCTGCTCTACATCCTGATCGTGCTGCTCGGCCTGCTCGGGCTGGCCGCCAGTCCGCCCGACCCGTTGCCGGGGCTGGTGGGGCTCTGGGCGCTGACCTGGGCGCTGATGGCTTTCATCTTCTTTGCCGTCACCCGTTTCCGCTTCCCGGTCATCGCCCTGCTGCTGCCCTGGGCGCCGCTTGGCGCGGCCTATATCCGGCACCTGCTGCCGCGCCGCCGGCAGGCCCAGGCCGGGGGCCCGGTCCCGCGCCCTAGCTGGAAATCGGCCGCGCTCTTCGGGCTCGGGGCGCTGTTTCTGCTCGTGGTCGGGCCCACCCTGCCCTGGAGTGAGACCGTCCTGGGCGCCACGCAGTGGGGCCGGCAACAGCCCTACCGCGCGGCCCTGCCGCTGATTGGCGGGGCCGACTCGGCGGCCGCCCTGGCGTTGCTGCGCCAGGCCGATCCCGCGATCCCCGACACGCAATTCGCCGTCGACGC
>DATGEF010000037.1:0-10362 GCA_035310405.1 Chloroflexia bacterium
GATGGGCTCGATCCTTTCACGGCGCGCTTGCTCCTGCTCCAGGTCGCCACGCCGCAAAAAGCCTATATAGTCGACTGCCAGCGCGTCGACCCACTCCCGCTGAAGCCGCTACTCGAGGGGAGTCGGACACTCAAGATTTTGCAGAATGCCAAGTTCGATTATAAGATCCTGAAGCAGATCGCCGGGATCGAGCTCTGCAACATCTTCGATACGATGCTGGCCGAGCGGTTGCTCACCGCGGGGCGCGCGCGCGAGGTCAGCCTGAAGAGCCTGGCCATGAAATACGCCGGCATTGCGATGGATAAGACCATCCGCAAGAGCTTCGTCGGGGTACGGGGCGATGATTATCTCTCCGAGGCGCAGCTGACCTATGCGGCCCGCGATGCACTGATCATGTTCACGATCCAGCGCGCCCAGCTGGCGGAGCTGAAGAAGCTGCGCATGGCCCAGGTCGCCGATCTCGAATTCCAATGTGTGGCCGCCGTCGGCGATATGGAGCTGGCGGGCGTGAAGATCGATACCGCGCATTGGCGGGAGATCCTGGCCCGCATCGTCGTCGAGCGCGATCGCACCGCGGCGGAGCTGAACGCGGTGCTGGCGGAAGTGGCCCGCCAGGCGACGATGTTTGGCGTGCCTACGATCAATCTCAACAGTGGCCCCCAACTGATCGAGACCTTCGCCCGCCTGGGCGTCGAACTGACCGACACCAGCGAGGCCACGCTGATCAAAGCCGGCGACCATCCCGCGATCAAGAAGTTGCTTGAGTACCGCTCGCACGAGAAGACGCTCAGCGCTTTCGGCGAGCACCTGCTGACCCTGATCAACGCCAGAACCGGTCGCCTGCACCCGAACTTCCAGCAATATGGCGCCGATACCGGGCGCTTTTCCTGCACCGAGCCCAATGTCCAGCAGATCCCCGCCACCTCCGACTTCCGCTCCTGCTTCGTCGCCGCGCCCGGCTACAAGCTCGTGACGTGCCTGGCCGCGGGTACTCGTGTATCCACGGAACGGGGGCTGCTCGCCATCGAATCGGTCGCGCCGGGCGACCGGGTTTGGCAAGAAGACGGCAGCCTGCAGCCGGTCGAGCGGGTCATCGATCAGGGCTGGCAGGAAACAGTTACCCTCAAGACGGGCCTGGGCTACGAGATCACCGTAACCCCGGACCATTGCCTACGCGTCTTGGATGCCGCTGGCGCCTATGTGTGGCGCGCGGTCGACGACATCCGGGCAGCCGACCAGGTGGCGATCCAGATCGGTAGGCCGGCCGGCACCGGCCCGCAGCTCCCCGGGTTACCTGGCCCACCGCTCGGCGATTTCAACCCCGTAAATCCCTCCCTGTCCGCGCCGCCAGCGGACCATGTGCCGGAGTTCTTATGGACCGCCGGCGCGCGGCTGATCTCGGCCTATCTCAGCGAGTTGTTTGCGGCGGAAGGGCCGGCCCAGCGGGGAAGCACCGGGCCTGTTTCCTTCTCCACCGCTTATGAGCAGTTGGCCCATGAGGTCCAAGAGCTTCTGGCGGTAGTGGGCATCGCCGCTACCCGCTCTAAAACGGAACCTGGCCCGGGATGGGAATCTATATGGATCATTACCGCCCGCATCCCGGCGGCCGGGCCAGGCTCGCCGATTGCCCCTATCCTGCACACAACGACCCGGCCGGCGAGGGCCGCCGGCATGCTTCGCGACAGCTATACCCATAACAATCACCGCTCCACCGCTACCGCTACCCTCCTGAGGGAGCGCGATGCACAGGTGTTTGACGATCCGGTCGGCGAAACCCCGGTACGCCCCTCATTACTGTTTGACAGAATCGCGACTGTGGAGAAAAGCGGTCCGCGCCGGGTTTACGACCTGACGGTGGCCGCGACCTCGACCTATATCGCCCGCGGCTTCGTCAACCATAATTGTGATTACTCGCAGGCCGAGCTCCGCATCCTGGCCGAACTGAGCGGGGACCCCGCGTTTGTCGAGGCCTTCAAGAGCGGGGGTGACTTGCATGCGATTACCGCCAGCCAGATGTTCCAGGTCCCCGTGGACCAGGTAACCAAGCCCCAGCGCTCGGCCGCGAAATCGATCAATTTCGGCCTGGCCTATGGCCGGGGCCCCGGCTCATTGGCGCTGCAGCTGGGCGTCTCCCCCGAGGAAGCCAAAGCCCTGATCGAGAAATACTTCCAGGCCTACACGGGCATCCAGCAGTGGCTGGACAAGGCCGCGCGCGATGCCGTGCGCAAAGGCTATAGCGAGACGTCACTCGGCCGCCGCCGCTTCTATGACGTCCCCAACCGCGACGATCCGGACTACAGGACCAAAATCGGCTCGATCGAGCGCCAGGGGAAGAATACACCGATCCAAGGATGTGTTGCTGGTACAACTCGCATCTTTGAGGAGTCGCGCGGCTATATGCCGATCAGCACGCTGGTGGGGCAGGTCGTGCGGGTCTGGGATGGCACACAATTTGTCCATGCATCGGTTGTCGCCAGCGGCTTGAAGCAACTGGTGCGGATCGAGTTTTATGGTGGGCACTACATTGAATGCAGCCCCGACCATCGCTTCCTGACCAGGGGCACGGCGGGCCGAGATGCCTGGAAAACGCCTGCTGAGTTCAAGGTGCAAGATCGAATTGTACTCTCCGACGCTGTTCCCGCCTGGGCCTATCCCATCGCCGTGACGCCGACCCAACCCTTCGGATTTATGAACCCGGCAAAGCAGGCTAAAGCGGAGCAAATCTCGGCGCCGATTGAGGAGCGTATCTATGGCCGCGCCGTCCGCGCGAAGTTGGTGGAGATTACTGACGAGTGGGTCGAGATGTACGACGTGGTGAACAGCGAAACCGGGCGTTTCATGGCGAATGGGCTGGTTGTTCATAATTCCAACGCCGATATGACCAAGATCGCTCTCGTCTACTTGCGCACCGCGCTCCAGGGCTATGATGCCCGGGTCGTGAACACGGTCCATGACGAGATCGTCGTCGAAGTGATCGCCGACCAGGCCGAGGAGGTCAAGAAGATCGTCGAGCACGAGATGGTACGCGCCGGCGAGCAGATTCTGCAGATCGTCCCGGTCGTCGCGGATGCCGCGATCGGCGACTATTGGAAGAAGTAGGTGCCTGCTCTGCCAATACCCCGCCAGGGCGCCCGGTGCGGGCCGCCGGATCGGCGACGGCCGGGGCGGCTGGTCCTCCTGCTGCTCGGCGCCCTCCTGACGGCTTGTGTGGCCCCTGGACCGCCCGCAGTGGGCACACCGGGGATTGACCTATCCACGCCGTTGCCAAGCCCTGCTGCCCCAACTACGCGGCCTACCGCCCCACCGGCACCGACCGCTGTCCCGCCCACGCCTTCGCCCCTCGGGACAGTGGTGGCTCCCCAACCGACCGCCGATCGCGCGCTGCCGCAGCTGACGCTAGCCACCCGCACGGGCACCCTGGCGCGGCTCTACGTCGAAATTGCCGACACCCCCGAGAAGCAGGAAACGGGGCTGATGCACCGCACCGCCATGGCCGAGGACCAGGGGATGCTTTTCGTATTTCAGGGGGAAACCACGGTGCCGTTTTGGATGAAGGATACACTGCTGCCCCTGAGTATTGCTTTCATTACCGCCGGCGGGCAGATCGTCGACATCCAGGATATGCAGCCCCTGGATCTCACTTTGCACAACCCCGCCCATCCCTACACCTACGCGCTGGAAGTGAACCAGGGTTACTTCACCCGCCACAATATCGCCGTCGGCGGCCATGTGCAACCGCCGCCTCTGCCCACGGCGACGCCATTCCCGGCGACGACCCCAGCTACGACGCCGTAGAGACGGCCACCCAGAGCGCCTGCACCTGCGCGGCCCAAACCTCAGGCTGTTCCAGCGGGGCCATATGCCCGGCGCCAGGGATCGATTCCTGGCGGGCCGGGGAAATGTGGCTGGCCAAAAACAGGCTACCTGCCGGCGGTACCATCCGATCGCCGCTGCCGCTGATGATGACTGCCGGCCCTGGTAACGCGCCCGCCTGCACCTGCGCAGTAATGTCGAACCCCGCGCAGGCCTCGTAATCGGCGAGCGTCACCGCCGGGGGCACCCGCAGCATCTGGCGGCGGATACCGGCCCGCCGGTATGCGGAGGGTGGCGCCGCGAAAGCGTGCGCGATGACCCAGTCGACGGCGGCGGGGTAGTCGGTGGCCACCAGGTGGAGAAGGGTTGCCGAGACCGGCAGCCGCGCGGCGGTGCTCGACAGAACCAATCCTCGCAGCCAGGCCGGCCGGCGCAGCCCGAGGGTTTGCGCAATCGCGCCGCCCATCGAATGGCCCACGACCACGACGTCGGCCCAGCCCTGCTCGGCGATCCCGGCGCTGATCCAGTCCGCGTAGGCGTCGATCGATCGCAATAGGGGGCCCGGCTGCGGCGGAGTCCCGCCCGGCCGGCGGGCGCGGCCGGCCTCATGCCCCGGCAGATCGACGATCCAGGCGCCCGGGAAATGGGGCCGCACCAGATCCCACAGATCGCCACTGCCGCCGGCCCCGTGGATCAGCACCCAGTGGAGGGTACTGCGCTCCGCCTGCTCCATTCCAACCCCTATTCGATTAGTCTTTGTGCCGCTTCAGTTGAACTAATCATAGCAGAATCGTTTCATTTACCTATCAACAATACTATACGTTACATTGGCGGATTGGGGCACGTCTATGGCCCAGTCCGGCGCGGCCACCTGTGGGTGAAGCCATTGTCATTCTGAACCCTTCGCTGCGCTCAAGGGTAAACTCCGTGAAGAATCCGTCTCTGACACGTGGAGACGAACTCTTCGCTGCGCTCCGAGTGACAAGATCCCGACTTGGCCACAGCCGTGGCAGATGGGGTAGGGGGCACGGCGTGCCGTGCCGGGTGGGATGCGGTGGTGCTCCCCATCGGGCACGGCACGCCGTGCCCCTACGCAGCGTTAGCCCAGTGATACGCAAAAGTGCAACCGTAGGGCTCTAGCTTACGAATTATCAATTCGCGGCTCCCGGCTTCCGCAGTGAGGCCATGGGCAGTGCCCGCAGACACAAACAACCTATGCAAAATTTCTTGCACGAGGTACCTCAGCCCCGTTTGTGTGGCTCCTCGGCTGGGGGGCCGGCCGCCGGCTCCTCGGGCGGGTGCTTGCGCAGGAGCTGGGCCCGCAGGGCGGCAATTTGCCCGCCCAGCCCGGGGAGCGGTGGGCGGGCGGCCGGTGGCGCGGCGGGCGGGGGTGGGGTAGTTGGGCCGGCGTCCGGCGCGGGCGCTGACGGGCGCGGGCGCGCCGGCGCCGGTTCTTTGGTGGCGGCCCCGCCATTGAAGGCGTTCATCGTCTTTTCGATCCCATTGGTCAGCCAGAAGGCGACGGCGTCGACCGCGCTGGTCAGGGCCGGCTCCAACTCCCGTTGCGCATCGCGGGTGAAATGGCCCAGGACCCAGTCCACCTGCTCGCCACTGCCGGGGGGGCGCTCGATGCCGATCCGCACCCGCGAGAACTCCTGGGTGCGCAGATGCTGGATGATCGAGCTAATGCCGTTGTGGCCGCCGGCCGAGCCCCGCGCCCGCACCCGAATACTGCCGAGGGGCAGGTCCATATCGTCATACAGGATAATCAGGCGATCGAGCGGCACTTTGTGCCAGTGGACCAGCCCGGAGACCGACTCGCCACTCAAGTTCATGAAAGTCTGCGGCTTGGCCAGCACGACCGGTACGCCGTCGATGGTGCCTTTCGCGATCTCGGCACGGGCTTGCCGGCCCCGCCAGTCGAGCCCATACCGCCGGGCGATCGTATCGACCGCCATAAAGCCGATATTGTGCCGGGTCCGCTCGTACTTCGATCCCGGATTTCCCAGGCCGACAATCAAGTGCAAGGGTGCATTACCTGGCATAGCGCAATAGCTCCTTATCGCTCAACCAGTAGTGCTCGATGGGTAGCGCTCAACGGGCGATGCGCCGATACACGTCGAGCGTTTGTCGCGCCGCCCGCTCCCAGGAATAGCGCGCTGCCTGCCGGGGGCCTCTCCAGCGCAGGTCCGCCTCCAGAGTCGGATCAAGCAAAACCTGCTCCATAGCAGCCACCCACGCCTGGCTGTCCTGCGCTGGCAGCAATACGCCAGCCTCGCCGACCACCTCGGGCAACGCCCCCGCGCTCGCGGCCAGCACAGGGGTGCCGCAGGCCAGGGCTTCCAGGGCCGAGAGGCCGAATCCTTCATACAACGAGGGGAGCGCGAAGAGGCGCGCGCCCTGGTACAGGATCGGCAGATCCTCGGCCCCGATCGCGCCCAACAAGCGCACCCGATCGCCCAGGTGCAACTCGTCGATCGCTCGCAAACTATCTTGATAGAGCCAACCCCGCTGGCCGGCCACCCACAACTCCGGTACCGGGCGCACCCGCCCCCGATCCAGCAGCAAGCGATAGGCTTCAAGCAGTGTACGTAAATTCTTACGGGGCTCGATCGTGCTGACGAATAGCAGATAACCGGGCTGCGCGGGAGGGATCGGCGACGGCTGGTAGCGGGCGTCGGCCGCTTCGTAGATCACATAAATTTTATCGGCCGGCGTCCCGGCCAGGTGGATCAGGTCGTCGGCCGTGCTCGCCGATACGGCGATGACGGCTTCGGCGCTGGCGACCGCGCGCCGGATCTGGCCGTAATAGCGTTTGCTCTCGGCGGTGAGCAGCTTCGGGTAGCGCAGGAAGGCCAGGTCATGCACCGTAATCACCGCTGGGCAGGGCCGGTGGAAGGGCGGGATAAAGTCGGGGCTGTGCAGGACCTGGGGGCGGGGGCGCAGCCCGGCCAGCTCGACGGCCAGGCCGGCCTGTTCGAGCCGGTGGTGGCACGGCGTCATCAGGCGATGGCGGCGGAAGCGCTGGTCCCCGGGCACGATCGGGTGGGGATCTTTGCGGCTCTGGAGCACCGTGACCTGTAAATCCGTGGTCTCCGTGGCCGGTAAGGCGGCCAGCGCCTGGAGCAGACAGCTGCTGTACTGGCCGATGCCCGCGCGCCGATAATAGACCATCCGTGCATCAAAGGCGAGGTGCATTAGGGCACTCCAGCGCGCATGTCCAGCATGTCCCGCGCCGCGCGCACGACATGCGCCGGGGTGAGCGCGGTGAGACAGGGCCGCGGGCCACAGCCGTCGCGCAGGCCCAGGTCCTGGCCGCGATAGAGGCATGGCATGCAGGGCAGATCCTGGCGCACAATCTGGGCGGGCTGGCGCGTCCCGGTGGCCGGGTGTGGGGGCACATACGGGCCATACGCTCGCCAGTTGCTGAGGCCAAAGATGGCCAGGACGGGGATGCCGGCCGCCGTCGCAATATGGAGCGGGCCACTGTCGTTGCCGATAAAGAGGCGGCACCGCTGGAGCAGTGCCGCGGTGCCGGTGATCGACGTCTGCCCGGCGATGTTATGGACATGGGCCCGTGCGGCGGCGGCGACCATCTCGCGGATGCTGGCGGTGAGCTCCTGCTCATCAGGGCCGCCGAGCAATACGATGTCGGCGTGTCGCTCTTGGACCAGCATGTTGATCAGCGTCGCAAAATGGGCGGCCGGCCAGCGCCGAGCCGTGCTGTACCAGCCGGCGCCGGGATGAATAGCGATCAGCGGGCCGGGACCCGGCAAGCCCCGTTCCGCCAGCAGAGCGGCGGCGGCGGCGTGGTCGGCGGCGCCGATGGGGATCATGAGGCGCCGGTCGGCCGGGCGCCGCTCGGCACCGGCCAGGGCGGCGACGTCGAGCCAGTACTCGGCTTCGTGTTGCGCCCCAAAGCCGCCATCGGCGAGCCGGTGGGTCAGGAACCAGCCCCGCCCGTTGTCCACGCCGGCCCGCAGCGGCGCTCGGCTGGCCAGGGCGACGGCGGCAAACTTCAGCGCGCCAAACCGCAGCGAGTAATGATGGAAAATCAGCAACGCATCATAATGCCGCCGGCCGAGCCCCCAAAGAAATCTGATAGCGCGCAGGACCGTACTTAGATCGAAGAGGCTCCCCAATGTATCAAAGGGAAATTTGTTGAAGACGAGCACCTCATCGATCTCGGGTGCTGCGCGCAGGACGGCCGCCGACGAGGGCGGGGTCAGTAGATCGATGCGCGCCCCCGGATACCGCGCCCGGAGGGCGCGCAGGGCCGGGGTACATAACAGCACGTCGCCGATATCTGCCAGCTTGACGCACAAGATGCGGGGATCGGCCGGAAGCAGGGTGCGATGCATAGCGCCTATTATAGCCGAACCACGCTATGTGCTACAAGCGACTCCACCTTCCGGCCTAGCGTGGGCACGCCATTTGCATCTGGTATCACGGGGCCGGATGTAGTACAATAGCTTGTTTCTGCCGCGTTATCTTTCGTCTAGGAGGATGGTCTTTGCTGATCCAAAGTGTGCTGGTCATTCCCTTTGCCGACGGCATCGGGGATTTTATCAACATGCAACCGCTGCTGGCGGCCATCCGTGCGCACTTTCCGGAGGCGGAGATCAGCGTCGCCGTTTCCGAGCATGGGAATCTGCTCTGTAATGACTCGGCGATCCGTCCGGTAAAGCCCTCCTGGTTTAATCATGAGCCGGGGAAAGCAACGATCAACCTGCGCTGGCTCCTGCCGCAGACCGCGTTGGCCTGGTTTGCCGGACCGATCTTTGAATACGAGCTGGGCCCCTTTGATCTGGTCGTCAACTGCTTTTTTGCCTGGGAGCGGGCCATGGATTTTCGCCGCACCTGGACACCCCAGGTCCCGCCGGCCCCGGAAGTCGTCCACTCGCTCGACTGCCTGGCCGACGAGCTGGAACGGGAGCTGAGCATCACGATTGCGCCGGAAGCACGCAAGCCGCACCTGGTTTTACGCCCGGAGGCTCAGGCGGAGGCGGCGCGCTTCCTGGCCGAGCATGGTCTGGCAAATGATGCACCCCTGGTGGCCCTGGTGCCCGGAACGAATATGGCCATCAAACGCTGGCCGCTGGCGCACTGGCTGGAGCTCGATTCCCGCCTGCGGGCGGCGCGCCCCGACGTGCGAACGTTGCTCTTTTGCGACCGGCCGCTCGATCGCAGCAGCGTGGCCACGGCCTTTGCCTGCGCCGGATCGCCAGCCGTACCGTGCTATGCCCCGCTCGACCAGGTCGCGGCCCTGCTGGCGCGCTGCCGGCTCACGGTGAGCGTGGACACGGGTTTGTTGCATATGGCCGGGGCGCTTAACATTCCCTGGATCGGCCTGTTTGGGCCGACGAACCCGGATGTCACCGGCCCGTACGATCCGAGTTGGGGGGAGGCGCTTATCGCGCCGTTCCGCAAACCGGCGACCTGCGCAGCCTGCTGGAAGCAGGCCTTCAAGTACGAAGACGACCGCTGTCGGACGCTGGATCGGGGCTCATGCATGAATAAGCTGGCCGTCAGCCCGGTGCTCCACGCGGTCCTGCGCCGCTTGCGCCTGCCGCACCAGGTGCCGGTGCAGCCGGGGTGGGAGCCGGCCCCGCTCGCCGCCGCGGCCGCGTTCCCCGTCAACGCCAGCCCCGCACTGGGGTTTTAAGGGCGAGCACCCTACTACTCCAGCAGCACCCTTAGTGTTTCGGCCGCCGTCCGCGCCCAGGTGAATTGCGCGGCGCGCGCAGGACCGCGGCGGCTGAGGTCGGCGCGCAGGCCTGGGTCGGCGAGTACCCGGCGCAGGCCGGTCGTCCAGGCCTCCCGGTTCCGGGGATCGATCAAGAGCGCGGCCTCGCCGGTCACCTCCGGCAGCGACGAGGCGTCGGCGGCGAGGAGGGGCGTGCCGCAGGCCAGGGCTTCCAGGGCGGGCAGCCCAAATCCCTCGTAAAGGGACGGCAGCGTAACCGCCGTCGCGCCGCTGATCAAGGCGGGCAGATCGGCATCCGGGATGTAGCCGAGAAAGCGCACCGTGCCGGCCAGCCCCAGGCGCTCGACCTGGGCAAAGAGCGTGTCGTAGAGCCAGCCCTTTTTACCCCCCAGGGCAAGCTGCGGCGCCGGACCGGCCGCCGCGTCCCAATCAGCCAGGAGGCGGGCAAAGGCCTCGATCAGCAGGTCGAGGTTTTTGCGCGGCTGCAGGGTGCCGACAAACAGCAGATACGGGGCCGGGCCGGCCAGATCATAACGGGTCGTGACGGCCGTGACGGCTTGTAGATCCGTTACCCGGCGGAAGGCGGGGTCGACGCCGTGTAAAACAACCCGAATTTTCGCGGCCGGCACACGATAACGGGCCCGCAGGTCCTGGGCCGTCGCCGCCGACACGGCGATAATCCGCCGCGCGGCGCGGGCGCTATAGAGCGTCGACCAGTGGAGATACCAGCGGGACGCGCGGGTGTGCGCCGCCGGATAATAGAGATAGCCGAGATCATGAATCGTCACCACCGTCCGCCGCGGATGGACCAGGGGCACGACATGGGCCGGTACAAAGAGCAC
>DATGEF010000038.1:0-9921 GCA_035310405.1 Chloroflexia bacterium
CCAGTCATAGTAGTGCTGGCCGATGTTGGCCATCTCGACCTGCCACCCCGCCGCGTTCGTCGGCACATAGGTCAGCGCCCGCCGCTCGTACATCTGCAGCAGTACGTCCTTCACTTCTCCCTGGATCGTCGCCCGCGTCCAGTAGGCTTCGCTGATCGGCCGCCCGCTCGCGTAGAACCAGGGGGTGATCAACTGCTGGTTGCTCACCCGCCCATTCTCGTAGACCGGTCCGCTCTGGTTCAAGAAGTCCCAGAAGACGGCCGGGATGTTGTGCTTGGTCGTCGTGTCGTAATAGGCGAGGCGTGTCGGCGGCGTACCCCGGGCCGGGTCCTCGCCCACCGTGCCCGCGTGGTCGATGGTCGCCGTGACCGGCTGGCCGGTGCGGTCAGCGGCGAAGTGGTCGCCCAGGGTGGTGTTACTGACGTGCTGCAAGGCGGCATAGGTCGGCGCATGCGTGTCGCCCGGATCGCCGGTAGCCAGGATGCACGCCGCGTAGCTATCAATGTAGGTAGCGCTCCCGACCTGCATACGTCCCGAGATCAGTTCGACGGTGAGCAGGCCGTTGGTGACGAAGAAGGGGTCGTTTGGGTTGGCCCGGGGGTTGTTGAGTTCCATGCGGCTCTTGTCGAAGTACTGCACGAGGCGCGTGCCGGCGGGGGACTCCTGGTTAGGCTCGATGAGGCCAGGGGAGTTGGGAGCAGGACCCCAGAACCAGGTACGGGCGACAGTATGGTTGGCGACCGGCAGATCGGTGCGCTGCCAGACGCGCTGAAAGGCCGGGTCGGCGAAGCCAATCGACTCCGCGCCCGGCTGCGCCATGGTCATGCTGATAAAAAATGCCGATAAACTTAATAGCCCCAGGCCGCCCAGGGCACGTTTCTGCCAGACAGCCATCTTTCTATCCCTCCACCCTTATCCTCCTACACTTACCAGGCTTGGCAGGAAAGTAGTAGCAATTTCTATGCCAGATCAGTGCTTCTCCGCGCTTGTGGTGACGCGGATGGGTGACCCCCTAGCTATTGACAGCGGCACCCGCACGGCGTACAATGCGTCCGCACAAGGAGGGCCGGCCATGACGGATCGCACAGTGTACCTGCCCTGGGAAGACCAACGGCCGGCCCGCGCCGGTCGGCTGGAGATGCCGCCATGACCGACCGCCGACCGGCCTGGAGTGGACAGTTCACGCCGGAAGCGGTCCAACCGGTCGACCCGATCCTGCCCCTGGCCGGCCTCACATCCGAGTGGGCCTGGGCGGGCAGTAGCGGCGCGGGCGTGCGGGTAGCGGTGATCGACAGTGGAATCGACGCTGATCACCCGGCGGTGGACGGGCGCGTCGCCGGGTATGTGGCCGTCGCCGAAGGCCCCGACGGCCACATCTTCAATACCGCGCCGCACGCCGATGCCTACGGCCATGGTACCGCCTGTGCCGGCATCATCCGTAGCCTGGCCCCCGACTGCGAACTCTACAGTGTCAAGGTGCTCGGCGCCGGGCTGATCGGCCGGGGAGGGATCTTCGTCGCTGGGCTGCGCTGGGCGGTCGAGAACGGGATGCAGGTCTGCAACCTGAGCCTGGGCACGACCAAGAAAGACTATTTCGGCCTGCTCCACGAACTGGCCGACGAGGCCGCGTTTCGCAACGTGATTCTCGTCACGGCGGCCAACAATATGCCGATCCCCAGCTTCCCGTCCGTCTACGCCTCGGTCATCTCCGTCGCCGCCCACGACCGAACCGACCCCTACCTGTTCTACTACAATCCGCAGCCGCCGGTGGAGTTCGGCGCGCCGGGGATCGATGTCCGGGTCGCCTGGCAAAACGGCGGCTGGATCACCGCGACCGGCAACAGCTTCGCCGCGCCGCACATCACGGGCCTCGTCACCCAGATCCTGAGCAAACATCCCGATCTGACCCTCTCCCAAATGAAAGTGATCCTACGCACCCTGGCCGCCAATAGGGCCCACCCCGGCGCGGCCGCGCCGCCACCGGAATGAGCAAATAATGAGCACTTTTTGGGCTGGTGAATGAGCAACGGGGGCTGTATACTAATAGCAGCGAGGAACAGAATCGGGGCACGCTATAGGCGCAACGCCGCAGCACACTGGGGGGCGGACGTGTTTGTCACCAGCTATGGACGGGTTACACAACCGGTGGTCGCGGTCGTCGGGCTCTGGGATCCCTTGCTGGCCGACCATCGGGATCTTTTCCAGCAACTGTGCGCGCACGCGCGGGAGCGCGCCCTCGCCGCGTCGGTCGTCGTGATCGACCCTGACCCGGTGAAGCTGCTGCACGGCGCGGCGCAGGTACCTGTCTACGACGACCTGGCGACGCGCCTGGAGTTGCTGCGCGCTTGCCGGCTCGACGCGATCCTGCGGCTGCGGTTCGCCAAGAAGGACCTCGTCGCTGGTGCCGCCGAGTTTTTCACCGCCCTGCAAGGTCCGGTGCAACTCCAGGAGCTGTGGCTGGGGGCGCGGCAAACGCTCGGTTCGGGCGCGAGCGGCTCATTCCAGACCATCCTCGACTGCGCCGCTCAGCATCACACCCAGATCACGCGCCTGCCGGACGTCGCGCTGAAAGCCGCTGGGCGCACGATTCGGGGCTTGCTGCTGAGCGGCCGGGTGGCCGAGGCCCGCGCCCTGGTCGGCCGGCCCCCCGGGCGGCGCCGCCCCCGCGGCGCGCGGCTGCGCTTCGCCTGGCCCGCAGGCACCTACCAGGTCGCGCCCCTCAGCGCGCCCACGGCCCCGCTGGCCGGGCCACCCTTCACCCTCCAGCTGGAGCCGGACGCCGCGGGCCTGTGCCGCGCCACCTGGCCCGATCGACGAATCAAATACCTGGTGTTCCTGTCCGGCCCGGGCGACGCGCCCGGGGCCAATTAACTCTTGAAGTGAGTTGCGCGGGCCGCGGCCCGCGTGATGCACGACGACAAATAGCGACTGATCGAATCTTTTAGACATTGGAGAAAGGAAAGCACACCATGGATACCGCGAATCGCGACAAAGCGATGGAAATCGCCAACCGCGCCAAGAGCGACCCGACCTACATGGCGCAACTCAAGAGCGACCCGGAGGGCACGCTGACCGCGGCCGGGCTGCCGGAGAAGGCCGTCGTCGAGTTCATGGTCGAAGATGGCCTGGGCGAGGTATCGGGCTACGGGATAACGGGCGGGGGCTCGGGCGGGGGTGGCGAGGAATGCCTCTGTACTGGCTGCTGCGTCACTGTCATCGTTCTCTAGGAGCGTCGCGAAGAAAGGTCTTTGTCGGGGCCGGGGTCACTTCGGCCCCGACGGAGCACTTTTTCGACGCCTGGTAAATCGCCATGGACCAACCTGCTGGGCCGGGGCCCGACGGATCGGACGCCACATTGCTGCCGCTCATCGAGGCGGCCTGTCGCGCCCTGGCCGCCCCGGCGCCGGAATGGCCACCGCAATGGAGTGCGGTTGCCGCGCCAGGCTGGATCGTCATGCGCCGCGCGGGCGCCGTGCTCGCGCCGCAGGGCTGGAAGCTGCACGTCTCAGCCAGCGTCAGCGCCGCGACGACCGTGCTGGAACGTGTCCTGCCCGTGCTCCTGGCCGAGAGCGCCCCTTTCAAAGTCGCCAACTCGCTCACCACGCTACTGCAACTCAACCAGGGCGACGCCGGGCCAAGCCAGGTCGGCAAATTCATCACCGTCTACCCCCAGGACGACGCTCAGGCGATCCGCCTGGCGGCGGCGCTCGACGCGGCCACCCGCGACCTGCCCGGCCCGGCCATCCCCTCGGATCGCCCGCTGGCGCCCGGCAGCCTGGTGCATTACCGCTATGGCGACTTCGGCGACCAGCATACCCAGACCCCCCTGGGGCTGATCGTCCCCGCCGTGCGCCGCCCCGACGGGGGGCTGGAGCCCGACGACCGTGAGCAAGGCTACCGGCCGCCGGCCTGGGCGCCCGATCCCTTCCTGGCCGCCGGCGTCGCCCGCGCCCTCCCGGCCCCCCAGCGGCTGATCGGCGACCGCTTCCTGATCGTGTCGGTGCTCCATACGTCGCCCCGGGGCTCCGTTTACCTGGCCGCCGACCTGCAGGACGGGGGCTGCTGCGTGCTCAAGCGCGCCCGCCGTGACGCCACCGCCGGCCCCGATGGCCGCGATGCCCGCGACCGGCTGCGCCACGAGGCGGATGTCCTCGCGCGACTCGCTCCTGACCCGCGCCTCCCCGCGCCCCGCGCCCTGCTGGAGCAGGACGGCGACCTGTACCTGGCGCTGGAAGACCTGTCCGGCGAGACGCTGGAACGCCAAATCCAACGGCGCGCCCACGCCGGCTGCTTGCCGGCCGGCGCGCAGATCGTCGCCTGGGGCCAGGAGCTGGCCGCGCTGCTGGGCACGATCCACGCGCGTGGCTTCGTTTACCGCGATCTCAAGTCGACCAATGTGATCGCGGCGCCGGACGGCCGGCTGTGCCTGCTCGATTTCGAGTTGGCCCACCCCCTGGAGTCGGCCGCGCGCCCGGCGGTCATCGGCACCCGCGGCTACGCCGGCCCGCAGCAGCGCGCGCGCGCCCCGGTCGCCGTGACCGACGACGTCTATGGGCTGGGCGCGCTGCTCTATTTTCTGGCCACGGGCGCGGAGCCGTCGCGGGCCCCGCACGCCGACGACCTGCTGGGGCGCCCCGTGACCCTGCTCAATCCGGCGATCGGCCCGGCCCTGGCCGCCGTCATCACCCGCTGCCTGGCGCCCACCCCGGCGGATCGCTTCCCCAATATGGCCGCGGTGGCCGCGGCGCTCAGCGCTCTCTTCGGGCCGGCCAGCGTCCCGCCACCGCCGTTCGGGGGAGACGCCGCGCCGGCAGCGGAGCCGGCCGCGCGGGCGCGGGCCCGCGCCCTGGCCCACCGGCTGGGCGACACGCTCTGCGCCAGGGCGCTGCCCGCGCCCGGCGGCGGCCGGCTCTGGGCGAGCAGCCACCGCGTGGGCAGCGGGACGCGCTCGCGCGACATCAACACCGGCAGCGCGGGCGCCTTGCTCGCCCTGGCCGAAGTGATCGCCCAGGGCGGCGACCCGCGGCACCGGGGGGTGCTTGCCGAGGCCGCGCAGGGGTTGCACGCGGCGCCGCGCGTGGGCGACACGCTCCTGCCTGGGCTGTACGTCGGCGAGGCCGGCATCGGCGCGGCGCTGTTGCGCGCGGGGCAGGTGCTCGAAGACGCCGGCCTGGTCGCCGCCGCCGCCGGGCGCGGGCAGGCGATCGCCCGGCTGCCCTATAGTGCGCCTTACGCCTCGCCCGATCTCTTCAACGGCACGGCCGGGCGGCTGCGCTTCCACTTGCTGCTCTGGGATGCCACCGGCGCCCCCGACCAGCGCGCGGCCGCGCTCGCCGCGGGCGCGGCGCTGTTGGCGGCCAGCGAGGATGCGGGCGCGGGGGCGCTGCGCTGGCCCGTCCCGCCCGGCTACGCCGGCCTCAGCGCCCGCGCCTACCTGGGTTACGCGCATGGCGCGGCCGGCATCGGCGATGCCTTGCTCGACCTGTTTGAGGCGACCGGCGAGTCCCGCTTCCAGGCCGCCGCCATGGGCGCCGCCCGCTGGCTGGCGCGGCAGGCCGTCCCCACCCTCGCCGACGGCAGCGGCTACGACTGGCCGACCTGCGAGGGCGATCCGCCCGATGGCGCGTTCTGGTGCCGAGGCGCGGGCGGCATCGGCCGTTTCTTCCTCCATGCGGCCGCCGTGGGCGGACCCCCTGAGCCGCCGCTGCAGCCGGACGCGCTGGCCCTCGCCGCGGGGGCGGCGCGCATGGTGGCCCGCGGCACCCGCTGGGCGGGCGCGACCCAATGCCACGGCCTGGCCGGCAACATCGAGTTCTTGCTGGATTGCTTTCAGGCGACCCAGGACCCGGCCTATCTGGCCGAGGCCCGGGGGCTGGCGCGCTTGCTGGATGCCTTCGCCGGTGAGCAGGCGGGGCACCTCGTCTGGCCCTCGGAGGCGCCGACGGTGTTCAGCCCCGACTATCTGGTGGGCTACGCGGGAGTCGCGGTGTGCCTGCTGCGCCTGGCCGATCCGGAGCACCTACCGCACCAATTGAGCCGGCGCGGGTTCGGCGGGGCCGGCGCCGTGCAGCAAAGGGGGTCGCGTTGCTAGACACACGCTCTGGGGCCGAACCGGGCGCGCCGGCCTGGCGCACGTACGCCGGCAAGCGGGTGACCGTCCACGCCCCCGCAGGCTCCTACGCCGCGCAACGCGCCCCGGCCACCTTGCGCGAGGCTGAGCAGGTGGTGGAGGCGCTGGAAAAGCTCCTGGCGCCGCCCGCTGCCCGCCCGGGCGAGCGTCTCGATATCTACCTGACCGATCCATGCGCCGAATTGCCGGCCGCGTTGGCCGGCCCGCCCCCGCCGAGCGGCGCGGCCGCCGGCCCAGACGCCCTCCCCGCAAGCACCGCGCTGGTGCAGGTCGTCCAGCCGGAGGCGCCGGGCGAGCCGCTCCCCTGGCCCCTGGCCCGCCGGCTGATCGGCCGCTGGTTCGGGGCGAACGCCGCGACCGCCACTCTGTTTGTCGAAGGCATTGCCGGGGTGGTGGCCGCGCGCATTGCCGCCGGCCCGGCCGGGCCGGCGGCCGACGACTGGGTGCGCCAGGAAACCGCGGCCGGCCGCCCCGTCTCGCTGTTCACGCGCTTCGCTCCCGGGGGGCCCACGCCGCCCCCCGGCGGCGACCTCGCCGCGACCTCGTTCGTCGCCTACCTGATCGAATCGGCGGGCGCGGGCAAGCTGCGCCAGCTGCTGATCGGCTACGACCCCACACGTCGCGATCAGGCGGTCGTGGCGACCTACGGGCAGCCCCTCGGCGCGCTGGAAGAAGCCTGGCGTGCCGGCTTGCGCCGGCCGCGCCGGCGCGGCAACGCCAACTTGCAGGCGTTCTTCCGCCGGCTCATCCCGCTGCTGCGGCCCTACGCGTGGCGCGAACTCGAAGTCCTCGGCTACATGCTCTTCGGTTTGACCTACGGCCTGGTGCTGCCCCTCTCCGGCAAGTTCCTGGTTGACACCGTCATTCCCAGCCGCGACCTCGGCCAGTTGGGCCTGTTCATCGCCGTGCTGCTGGTGATCTACGTGCTCAACACCCTGCTCGGCACGCGGCGGGCTTACGTCAACAACTGGATCAACCAGCGCATCCTGGTGGATCTCCAGGAGAAGATATTCACATATTTGCAGCGGCTGTCGCACGACTTCTACGCCGAGTCCAAAGTGGGCGACATCATGTCCCGCCTCTCCAACGATCTGAACGTCGTCCAGCAGGCGATGGCCCAGGTGGTCGGCGTCGGCGTCTATCTGACGCTGACCGCCATCGTCTCGGCGGTCGCCGTGCTCACGCTCAACTTCTTGCTGGGCGCGATCGTGTTGGTCGTCGTGCCACTGTTCGTGCTCACCTATTTCGTGTTGCGCACGCGCCTCGAGCAGGCCGCCTCCCAGCGGCAGAAGCTGCTCGGCCAGGCGCAAACCGCGGTGCAGGAGAACCTGACGGCGCAGGGCGTGATCAAGGCCTTTGGGTTGGAGGAGCAGGCGATCGCCATGTACCGCCGCCGCCTGGCCGCGCTCTTCAGCGCGGCGATCCGCCTGGTGATCTTTAGCTCGATCTTCGAGGCCAGCACGGGTCTGGCGATCACCCTGGGCCAGTTGCTCGTGCTCGGCGTGGGCGGCTACCTGGTGATCCAGGGGCAGTTGACGGTCGGCACGCTGCTCGCCTTCATCGGCCTGCTGCCCTCACTCTTCACGCCGATCGCCACGATCGCCAGCCTGGGCCAGACGATCCAGTCCGCCTCGGGGGCCCTGGACCGCGTCTTCGAGATCCTGGACCAGGAGGTGACGGTCGCGGATCAGCCCGCCGCCGTGCCCTTGCCGCCGCTGGCGCAGGGCATCCAGTTAGACAAGGTCTCCTTCAGCTACGGCGGCGATCGCCCGATCTTGCAGGACCTCGCCCTGGTCATCCCGGCGGGCGAGCATGTGTCTCTGGTCGGGCCGTCCGGCTCCGGCAAGAGCACCGTCTTGAACCTGCTGCTGCGCTTCTGGGACCCCGCCGCGGGCCGCGTGCTGTTCGACGGGCACGACCTGCGCGACGTGACGCTCGCCTCGCTGCGCGGCCAGATCGGTATCGTCTTCCAGGATACGTTCATCTTCGACACGACGCTGCGCGAGAACATCGCCATTGGGCGGCCCGCCGCCACCGACGCGGAGATTGCCGCCGCCGCGGCCGCCGCCCGCCTCGACAGCTACGTCGCCGCCCTGCCCGCCGGCTACGACACGGTGCTCGGCGAGCGCGGTGTGCGCATGAGCGGGGGGCAACGCCAGCGCCTGGCGATCGCCCGCGTGCTCCTCCGCGACCCGCGCATCCTGATCCTCGACGAAGCGACCAGCGCCCTCGACGCCGAGACCGAGCGCGGCATCCTCGACACGCTCGCCACGGTCACCCCCGGGCGCACCACGATCAGCATCACGCACCGGCTCACCCTGGCGGCGATGGCCGATCGGATCTTTGTGCTCCAGGGCGGGCAGTTGATCGAAGAAGGGCCGCACGCCATGCTGGCGCACGCCGGCGGCCTCTACCAGCGCCTCTACGACGAACAGACCGGCCAGGCCACGGCCAGCGGCACCCCCCGCCCGGGCGCCGACAGCGACAGCTTGCAGACGATTCCGCTCTTCGCCGGCCTGGGCCCCCCGGCGCTGGGCGCGCTCGCCGCCCAGTTGGCGCGCGAAGGCTACCCGGCCGAGGCCGTGGTGGTGCGCCAGGGCGAGCCGGGCGATAAGCTCTACATCATCCGCCGCGGGCAGGCCGAAGTGGTGGTGGCCGCGGACGCCCAGGAACGGCGAGTCAATCTGTTGAACGAAGGCGATTACTTCGGCGAGATGGCCCTACTGGCGGGCACGCCCCGCGCCGCCACTGTACGCACCACGCAGCCGACCGATTTCTACAGCCTGAGCCAGGCCGATTTCGTGGCCCTGCTGGAGCGGGAGCCATCGATCCGCGCAGCGGTGACCGGCACCGTGACCGGGCGCCGGACGGCCCTGGCCGCCGTCCCGGCCGCCTGACCGCGCCGGTACAACCGATTCTGGAGGGTTGATCATGGCGACTCTGGTACGCACCCGGCTGACCCGCTTATCGCCCGCGCATCTGGACGAGCTATTCCGCCACAGTCCCGCCGGCCCCATCCCCGCCGGGGACACGCGCGGCACGGCGCTCATCGCGCCCGGCACCCGCCTGGCGGCGCCCCTCGCGCGGCTGGTGCGGCTGATCGCCTGGCAGGGCAAGGTGTTCGACCCGGCGACGGGCACCTTGCGCAACAAGATCTCGCCGTTCGGGATCCGTGCCATCGTCGCCAAGGTGTACGCGGACCGCAGCTGGCTGGACGGGCAACCGTGCATCGTCTTGGATTACTCCCGCACCTCGCTGCTGGCCCATTGGGTCCGGGACGAAATCCGCGAAGTGGCGCCCGGCCGCTATCTCGGCCTCGTGTTCCTGGGACGGGTGAAGCTGATCCACTTTGCCCTGGCCTGGCCCAAGCGCGCCCGGTAAGTAGATCAGCTTCCTAACTTTCGCCCGAATTACATATGCGATCCAGAACTTGGAGAGTATATATAGGGTGGTGTTATAATGGCTTATCCAGGAACCGCGCAACGCAGCAAGCTATCTCAGATAGAAGATCGGAAGGGAATTGGAAGAGATTGTGACGATACTTACAGATGCAGCCACTGTAGGTATTTTCGACCCTAAACAGCTCATTCCCCATTTCAATGATGAAGCGGGTTGGTGGGCAGCACCAACCCCTGAACTGCAAGAACTTAACAAAGGTACTCTGATGGTTGTGTATCTTGGTGCAGATGGATACTACGACCTTCACATCCATGACGGTATCCTAAGGAGCAACGGACTAGCAGTAACAGCTAAAGTTCGCTGCTCATCAGGGCAGTTGTTTATTGGCCCAG
>DATGEF010000039.1:0-4845 GCA_035310405.1 Chloroflexia bacterium
CTAGTGCAGGTTCCGGCGACCGGTTGGGGTTACATACCGAGGAGTGAGCACCCCCAGGTGCGAACGGTGGGGGCGCGACCCGTTCGCACCTGGGGGTGCTCACTCCTCATTCCCCAATAGCTGGCTTGATCCTGCACTAGGGGGGCCGCTCCCCTTGTCCCCCGCGGGAGTCGGTGCTATGATGGGCTGCGAACGATCCGCTACTTGCGAAAGGATTACTTTGTGGATGACTTGACCGCCGCCGTAGAGTTTGCCAGCAACCCCGATCCGCGGTGCCCCTGCGTCTTGCTGCTAGACACGTCCGCGTCGATGGGCGGGGCGCCGATGGCCGCCCTGAACGCCGGGTTGCTGGCCTTCCAGACCGATCTCCAGCAGGATAGCCTGGCCCAGCGCCGCGTGGAGGTGGCCGTCGTCACGTTTGGCGAGGGTGGCGTCCAGGTGCGGCAGGATTTCGTGACGGCCGGCCAGTTCGAGGCGCCGGCGCTCCAGGCCGGTGGCCAGACGCCGATGGGCGCCGCCATCACCCAGGCGCTCGACATGGTCGGCGCCCGCAAGGCGACCTATAAGGCGAATGGCGTGGCCTATTACCGGCCCTGGGTCTTTCTGATCACCGATGGCGAGCCCACCGACGAGTGGCAGGCGGCCGCGAGCCGCGTGCGGGCCGAGGAAGCCGCCAACGGCCTCGCCTTCTTCGCGGTCGGCGTCGCCGGCGCCAACCTGCCCCGGCTGGCCCAGATCGCCGTGCGGCCGCCCGTCCAGCTGGCCGGGCTGCAGTTCGTCGAGTTGTTCGTCTGGCTCTCGCGCAGCCAGCAGCGCGTGTCGAGCGCGCAAGTGGGGGAGCAGACCGCCCTGCCGCCGATCGGCTGGTCGGCCGTTTAGCCGATGCCGCTCGCTTCCGCCTGGCGGGTGATCGGCGCCTCGGCGATCGGCACCAGCCACCGCCAGAGTGGCGGCCAGTGCGAAGATGCCCATGCCTATCGCCAGCGGGCCGACGGCACGCTCGTGCTGGCCGTCGCCGATGGCGCGGGCTCGGCCGCGTGGGCGGCGGCCGGGGCGGCTTGCGCGGTCGCGGCCGCCGTCGCGGCCGCCGATCGGGCGTTGGACGCGCAGCCGCTGCCGGCCACCGAGGCGGCGTGGCAGGATCTGCTGGCCGCCGCCCCGGCCGCCGCCCGGGCCGCCCTGGAGCAGCTCGCCGCCGAGTCCCCCGCGCCGGCGCCGGCCCGGCCGCTCGCCGCCTGGGCGACGACCCTGGTACTCGCCGTCGTGACGACGCGCTGGGTGGCAGCCGTGCAGGTGGGCGACGGGGCGGTCGTCGTCCAGGATGGGCTGGGCGGGCTCCAGGCGGCCCTGCGCCCCGCGCGCGGCGAGTACCTCAACGAGACCGTCTTTCTCACCGCGGACGACTACCAGGCGCGGGCCCAGTACGCCGTCCTCGCGCCCGTGGCGTTGCGCGGCGTGGCGCTGCTCACCGATGGCCTCCAGATGCTGGCGCTGAACCTGGCCGCGGGGACGCCCCATGCGCCCTTTTTCACCCCCCTGTTCACGTTCGCCACGGGACCGGGCGCCGGCGACGCGCCCCTGGCGGCCTTTCTCGACTCCGCGCGGGTCTGTGCCCAGACCGACGACGATAAGACCCTGCTGATCGCCGTACGCCAATGAAAACGTATTATCGGGGCCGCAGCGGCGTCCTCCAGCTGGGCGCCGAGCTCGGGGCGGGCGGGGAAGCAACCGTCTATGGCCTCGCCGGCGACCCCAGTCTGGCGGCGAAAATCTATCGGGCGCCGACCGGCCGGCGGGCAGCCAAGCTACGCGCGATGCTGGCCAACCCGCCGCACGACCCGACCGCGGGCACAGGCCATAGCTCGATCGCCTGGCCGCGCGAACTGGTCTGCGACGAATATGAAACCCCCATCGGCTTCCTCATGCCGCGCCTGGACCTGCGCACCCACTGGCCCGTGCTCGTGCTCTATAACCCGCAGGCGCGCCTCGAAGAAGTCCCCGGCTTCACCTGGGAATATTTGCTGCGCACCGGGGCCAACCTGGCGAGCGTGGTGGCGGCCTTGCACGCCCAGGGCTATGTGGTCGGCGATCTCAACGAGAGCAATCTGCTGGTCAGTAATGCCGCGCTGGTGACGCTCCTGGACTGCGACTCGCTCCAGGTGCCGAGCCCGGCGGGGCCGGTGTTCCGCTGTCCCGTGGGCAAGCCCGAGTACACGCCCCCAGAGCTGCAGGGCCGCGACTTCGCCACCGTGGATCGCGCACCCGCCCACGACAACTTCGGCCTGGCCGTGCTGATCTTCCTGCTGCTGATGGAAGGGGTGCATCCGTTCATGGGCGTCTGGCCGGGGGCCGGCAACCCGCCGACGCTCGAAGCGAACATCGCGGCCGGGCGCTGCCCATATCTCGAGGCCGCCGCGATCCCGCCGCCGCCGTATGCCCTGCCCTTCACCACCCTGCCGCCGCCGGTGCAGGCGCTGCTGCGCCGCTGCTTCGGCCCCGGCCACCACGACCCCGCCCAGCGCCCGGGCCCGGCTGAGTGGCGGGATGCCCTGGAAGCTGCGGCCGCCCAGCTGGTCACCTGCCCGGCCAACCGCCAGCACCGCTACAGTGCCCACCTGGGCGCGGATTGCCCCTGGTGTGCCCGCATGCGCCGGCTGCATATACCCGACCCTTTTCCGCTGCCCGGCGCGGGGCCGCCGGCCCGCGGGCCCGGCCGGCGCGGTGCAGCCGGCCGGGCGGTCGCGGCGGGGGGGTACGGCGCCGCCCGCCGCGGGGGGCCTGGGCCGGCACCGCGCCGGCCGGCGCCGCCGGCTCCCTCACCCGTGGGGGCGCAGGCGGGTAGCGCGTTCATCTTTCTCTACACCGGCTGCTTTGCCCTGCTCGTCCTGCTCTGCCTGGGGACGGGCGCCCTGTCCATCTTCGCCCGCCCGGCGACCGCCCTCCTGCGCACCCCATCCCCGGCCCTGGGCCCCGTGACCCCGCGCCCCGCGCCGACCCTGGTCGTCGGGGCGCCGGTGATCGCGGGTCCCGTGGCGAATGGGCGCCTCGCCTTTGTGTCGACGCGCAACGGGGTGCAGGCCATTTATAGCATGAACCCCGACGGCAGCGGGCTGGCCCGGCTCACGAATCAGCCCACGGCCGACCGCGAGCCGGCCTGGTCGCCGGATGGCCACCGCCTGGCCTTTGTCTCCTTGCGCGATGGGAACTCGCAGATCTATCTCATGAACGCCGACGGCAGCGGGCAGGCCCCGCTCACGAAGGATGGCGCGCGCAACTGGGCGCCGGCCTGGTCGCCGGACGGCCGCCGCATCGCCTATACCTCCACCCGGGTGGGGTCGGACGCTGTGTTCGTGGTCGACGTCGCCGGCGGCCCCCCCTTGCGCCTGACCGAGAATACCGGCGACTACTATTCCGCGTCCGCGAGCTGGCATCCGGCGTGGTCGCCGGATGGCCGCGCCCTGGCCTTTACCTATCAGTTGGCGGGAGCATCCTATCGCATCGCGGTGCTGAACGTCGGCGACGGCAGCTTTACCTATCTCTCCACCAGTCGCGGCTGGGACCCGGCCTGGTCGCCCGACGGCACGCGCCTCGCCTATGTCTCCGATCAGGATGGGCATCCGGCGATCTACCTGATGGATGGCCAGGGCCGCGGGCTGGGGCGCTTCGACGACTCGCCGCTGGCCGAGCAGGACCCGGCCTGGTCGCCGGACGGGCGTGAGCTGGCCTTCGTCGCCAACGGCGATCTTTATGTCGGCAATGCCGCGGGCGGCGGCGCGCGCACCAGCCTGACCCACGGGTCGACCAGTGGACATCCCGCCTGGGGACCCCGGCCGTGACCGGCGCTGCGCCGGGTTGTAGGGAGGATCGCTATGGACGAGTTCGAGACCTATCGCCCGCTGCTGTTCGGCATCGCCTACCGCATGCTGGCCAGCGCCAGTGAAGCCGAAGATATCGTGCAGGAGGCGTATCTCCGCTACCACGCCGCGCCCGCCGGCGAGATCCGCACGCTCAAAGCTTATCTCACGACGATCGTGACCCACCTCTGCCTGGATCACCTGAAATCGGCGCGCGTGCAGCGCGAGCAGTACGTAGGTCCCTGGCTCCCCGAGCCGCTGATCACCACCGATGCGGGCCTGACGCCGCTGCAAACCCTGGAGCAGCAGGAGTCGATCGCGCTGGCCTTCCTGGTCTTGCTCGAGTGCCTGACGCCGCAGGAGCGCGCCGTGTTCCTGCTGCACGATGTCTTCGACTACACGACCCCCGAGATTGCCGAAGTCCTGGGCAAAAGCGCCGCGAACTGCCGCCAGATCGTGCATCGGGCGCGTGAGCGGCTGGCCGAGCGCCGGCGCCGCTTCGCCCCCGCGCCGGTCGTCCACCGCCGCCTGACCGAGCAGTTCCTGGTCGCCTGCACGCAGGGCGATGTGGCCGGGCTGACCACGCTGCTGGCCCAGGACGTCACGACCTGGTCGGATGGCGGGGGACGGGTCACGGCGGCGCGCAACCTGATCCTGGGCCGCGAGAATAGCATCCGCTTCCTGATCGGCGTCGCCCGCAAGACCCCGGCCGCGATGCGCGCCACCCTCGAAGAGGTGAATGGCGTGCCGGCCTTCCTTCTCTGGCTGGGCGATGCGCTGAACCTCGTCGGCGTCCTGGATATCGTGGACGAGCAGGTCCAGGGCATCCATTTCATGCTGAACCCCGATAAGCTGGCCTATATCGCCGCGCAGGTGCGGGCGCGTGGGGAGTAGGGGGACCTCGGCACATTCCTATTCCCGCTCGGTCTGGGCCTGCTGCTCGCCGCGCGCGCCCCCGCCCGGCGGTAGGGCTGTGTCAAAGTCGGCGCGG